>JAUQZC010000030.1 GCA_030587435.1 Candidatus Baldrarchaeota archaeon
GCAAACCTAAGCTTTTCACAGCTAAATGAGTACCTAAACCTTCTTGTAAATTTAAATCTGTTAGAATCAAAGCAAATTAACGGGAAAACCATCTATAAAACCACAGACAAAGGATTTAAATACCTCGACAGCTACAAAGAGATACTTCAACTTTTAAAGAATACGAAAAACAGCATCAAAAAACTACCCGTCAACTGGATAAACAACCTACATTAAATCTAACTATATTTTGCCTTTCAGGTTCATCCTTAGTCGCTAGATCAAAATCTTAAATAAAAGGGGAAGTTAGGGTGAAATTATGTTTATTGTCTCTTTCTTTCTTCTATAGGCCAATATTGCTATTGTTATTATTACTGTTGCCAGCATAAGAATTGCAATTACTTCTGGAGTTAACAGGGTTGGCAGCTGTGGAGCTGAGGCTAATCCGATTGTTGGGTCATGCTCTAACGTATAGTTGCCAAAGTATGGATAGCAAATGAACAATCTCAGATGATGGCCAGCCGCGATGTAAGACGCCGTAACATTCACAAAGTCTACGGTGTCTCCGGTTTCATTTAACAACCTTGCCCATGGAACGAATTCTAGGAAGCCTACTGGCACATCTCTTTTTCCAATATGGAAGTGAAGTCTTATGCGGTTTCTGAGTCGCTCTCTAAGCCTTAAGGTTGCCTCTATGGGCTTCTCATCTAGTCCAGTTTCGTTTTTATCTGCTGGGTAGTATTTGTCTTCTCCGGCAATTACGCCTTGCAGTCTGGATCTTGCTTCAACTTGGTTTTCGGCTTGATATTGAACTTCATTTTCGGCACACGGCAGATCCTCTATTGTTATCGATGCCATATTAACCCACAAGGCGAGTCCAGTTTTAACCTCTGGTATTTCAATGTCAACATCGAAAAGCTGCTCCAATTCCGGTATCTTTGATAGTATTTTGTCTAAGTTCCATTCCCAGTGCTTTACAATGAAGTCAAATTTTAACTGTCCAGCCGCCACTGTATAGTTGTAGTCTGGATAATTTTCATCGGGTGTTTCAGTAACCGTGGTGTTGTAGAATCTGCATCTTATCTCAATGTTACCTTCAGCAAACTCTAGCCTCGGATGCCCATACACTTCTGATAGGACGAAGCTGAATTCTAGATAGGAAGCGTCTTCATCGGTTACCCAGTGTGGTTCTGTTAGGTTCCATTTGCATGCACTGAATGGCAAGTAGGGGCTGTGTAAGCCTAGCAACCATCCCATGAATCTATTCATGGCTTCTCTATATTTGAGAGACATGTACCGCCAGCGTAGGCGTATTCTCTGTTCTATGCAGTTTTGCCATAGAGTTGCATTTATTGTTGAGTTGTCGGCGCGGAATCGGCTGCGATAATAGGGTTCATCAACATTAAAGATTAGGTATTCGATTAACCCTTGGAATTTAACGACATATACTGTGCCGTTGTCTTCCGTATACCACCATATGAACATTGGTTTTGTTCCCTTCGCAGGAAACAGTAATGTAATGTTTGAGGTTTCAAATTTGTACCATACTCCTCTGTAGTTCTTTTTTACGCACACTTGATATGCATGCTGGTTTGTTTCGTTTTCAGCTGCAGCTGTAGGAAGCATTATTGAGAATAGCGGTAACACTATGAGAAGTGCCACACCAGATGCCAATATTTTATTTTTGTTTATTTTCATTGTTTTTCACCGAAAATATATTTGTAATGCTGTTTTTTAAGCTAATCGTTTCGAAAAAACTGGAACTTTAAAGTTAGAAGGTTCTAGAATAGTCGAACTTTTGATTAGTGCTTAATTTGTCGGTTCTAGAAATTTCGAACTTTTGTTATGGGAAGATTCCCATTAAGACGAGTATTATGATGTTCAAGTAGAATGCTGTTAAGCTTACAATAACTGATTTGTCTAGTCTCAAGCCCTTACCGAAGCTTACAGCGGCTGAAGTTAGAAGTAGACTCCATATTTGTAGTGCTATTTGTAAGTACCTCGCAATTTGGTAGCTTATTAGCATGGTTATGTATGGGAATATTGCGAGCGGGAGCGAGGCTATGCCTAGGCATGTGAAGAGTTGAAGTTCTCCGCCTACTCTTCTATACAGAATGTAGGCTAGGGCGTCAGCATATAAGAAGAGTCCTATCCATTCAGATAGGTAAATTATCATGGTTTTTTCGAATTCATAGGCTCCGAATGAAAAGTCGTATAGGAAGAGGAATGGTCTAAGGTCTGCAAATGCGCATCCAACTCCGCCTAGGATGAAAATCAGAATTGATATTGGCAGAATCCTTTCTGGCTTAACTGTTTTCGTAAAGATTGGTGATAGGAATATCCATTTTCCGATTTTGCTGCTGAGGGCTGATTTGACATGTAGGGTGGGCGGTAAGCTTCCGTTCTTCATTGACTGGTAGAGTAGGCGGCCGCGGTCGTTTAGCATGTACTTCCTACTTTTGTCTTGGGTTATGAATTCTGAGAGCATGTCTAGGTGGTAATAGACTGTTCCTACGCCTAAGCCTAGAATTTGTTTAAGCTCCTTAAATCCTACCTTACCTTGCTCGGCTAGAATTTCAATTATTTTTCTTCTCGTCGGGTCTCTTAATAATGTGTGGTATTTTGATAGGTCTTCCATTGTTTCACCATTAACTACTTAATAGCTCGCTGTTCGGAATATTCCGTTTGCCAGAGTTATCCTTT
>JAUQZC010000069.1 GCA_030587435.1 Candidatus Baldrarchaeota archaeon
TTCAATATGTAGAAAGTTGTGAAAAAGCTCTATTAATTACAAGCAGAACCTATGTTATCTGCTGTTTAAATGAGAGAGAGAACCTATACTTATGTAATGAAAAAAGAAGATTCAAACCAGAAGAATATATAGGGCTGCAAATAAACCTACAGAAATTAAATAAGTATTTTGATAGATACCATGTACGTATATATTCAAATTTTCCAGAAAGAGATACTCCTCTACCAAAAAGATATGACATTCAACGCAATGTTCAAACTATGAACATTTCAGATTATGAATCTTTCTCTTGCAGTAAATTTTTCTTCCAATCAGACTTCCATCAGGAGGCGGAGCTTCAACTTCTAGCATAACCTCTATGAAATCAACTACAACTCAATCAATGTCCCTCAGGTACAACATGTATCTCAAGAGAAATGTGTGCAAGAGAAGGAGGATCGTGTAAAAAGTCATGCTGAACTGGACAATGCTGTTGCCAATTTCTATCATCAGCAACCTCTAGCGCAACAACTATGACAACAAACCCTTGTGGTGCATGTTCAAGTTTAAGCCTAGCTGTAGACCCCAGCGAAGTACCGATTGGAACTGCGAAAACTCTTTATCTCGAAGGATCTTTCGGTGAACCAATTCCAGGTTGTGGGTGTAGCGAAGAATTAAAGTTTTATAAAGAAGGTACATACATAGGAAGTTGTTCATGCGATAGTGTAGGTCAGATCTGTACAGGATTTTCCAGCTGTAAAGGCTCGTGCCACGAAAGCTGGTGTGGAGGATACTATTATTTCACAGCACCAAACACGCTTGGAACAGTGAAATTCAAAGTAGAAGTGGCAGATACCCCAAGCTGTTACGCAACAAAAACAATAAAGATATGCGTACCAGAAGGAGGCTCATGCAGCAGCGATAATGACTGCTGCCAAAACCTATACTGCTACAAAGGAACATGCAGAGCATATTGTCAAACTAATTCTCAGTGTGACCCTGGAGATTGCTGCACACATGAAGGTTCATCAAATACCGGTAATTCCGGACCTGATGAATCCCAGGGTAGGTGTGTAAGTGGAGTGTACAGTAATAAGTGGCTCTGTGATCCGCCGACATGGAAAGTCAATAGAGAGGAAACAAAGAAAACCACTGCATTCAAACTATTTGAAACAATTAAAACAATACTAAAAACAACACTGGGAATAACAATTTAAACTAACTAGAAACCTCATACTTCTTAAATACAACAACCTCGTACCAAGGATACTGAATAACAGATTTAGTCGTTTCATTACCAGGAAAGCCAGGTCTATAAACCCAAGGCTCATCATCTCTAAATGGATGATATGGGCTGACCTTAGTTAATGGTTCAACAACCAAGTGCTTAAACATCTTAATATCGCTGGGAGCCAAAGGAATACCGGGCTCACCATGCAAGGCACCTGTATGATCAACATTTCCAGCCCTGTAGCTTGGCCTCCCCCCTGCCCACATCAACGCACGATAAATCTCTATTCTGAGCTCATCAATGCTCTGAGTGTTATAATATATTGCAAAGTGGTAGAGCGGGAACGCGGCCCTAGCCATCTCGCTGCCCTGTGTTGCGAGCTTGAGCATGTCTGCCCGGGTCTTCGGCCCAAAATCCTTAAACCTCAGCTTGAGGCTGTCGACGCTAGTATAGGGCTTGCCCGTGTCTGGATCGATCTCCTTGCCTGTGAGCACGCGCTCAGCGATCTCATGTAGCTTAGGCCAGTAGCTGACGTTTTTCCAGGCGAGCCAAAGCCTCGGCAGGGCATCGTAGGCCACATCCCTCGGCAGTACCTCGTAGAAGTACATGCGGTTCTCGAGATCCGCTATGTGGAGCAGGTAGGGTGGGAAGGCGGCAGTAACGACGCGGAGGTCGGCGGTAAGCGGGTCACCTGCGTTCTCCAGCACGTAGTCAGCCTTCAGCCTCTCCAAGACCTCTGGGCAACCCTCCAAGTTGGCGACATGCGCATCAACCACCTTCTTAACCGAAACCTCTACACCGTTCCACGTGTAAACCTTAGCGTAGTCCATGCCACCTTCCAAAGGCTTCATGATGGTAGGTATCCCCATGCCGTTCCCAAGCTGATACAGCAACATGCTGCCACCCTTAACCAAGCCATAGGTTGCGTACGGATTGGCCCTGGCAAAATCCGGGTGAGACGCGAGAAAATCTATCAAAACCCCGAGCTCTTCAGGCGTGAATTTCAGGAGTATCTCCTTGCCGCCGCCTGGAACAGGCTGCCAGCCTACGGCAAGCCTACCGCTCAACCCCATGTATACGACGGGCTTCTCGCCGACTATCTCGACCGCTGTGAGCTCCCTCTCGTCAACGGCGCCGTCTTCGACAACGTACTTCACCAGTGTAAGAGGAGTTGCGACGACTTCCTCCTCGGGAGTATACCAGCCGCCGGTTTCACTTCTCTTCAAAACTTTACTCCTAAACCTTACCTCTTTAAGCAGGTTGTCCTGGTGTCTCTGTAGGATATCAACAAGCCTCTTATCGTTAACGTCCAGCCTTCCATCATTTTCTAAAGAGAATAGGAGATCTAACAGACTAACATCCAAACCTTTTTGAACGGCATAGGCAACGACGGGGTTAGGAGTAAACGGATCAGTATGCAATTCTTTAACCTCTTTTGCGTTCGTTAAACCATCTAGATCAACATCTCCAGCAATTTCAGCAGCTTTCTCCAAACCCTGCTTTAAAGCATTATCGACAGCTTCAACATAGCGCTGGTCATTCCTAACATCTTGAGGTGTTGAAGCAATGGCTTGAATAACTTCTCCAACCTCAGGAGTAACCTTACCACCAGTTGCCTCATTAACTTCAACAACTACACTCCAAGCTTTTTCCTCCGGCCTTAAACCATTATCCAAAGCTCTCTCCAAAACTTCATCGTAGCGTATTGGATTACCTCCAACATCTCCTTCAGTTAAATACTCCTCGCTAACCTGTGGGAATGGATCACCATCTATATTGTTTACTTTTTCAACCTCTCCGCTGGAAATAGTTTTATCAGATACGTGTTCTTTAACGGTATTTTTCAATGCTTCAACAAAATTTTTATTACCGCCGTAAAGCTCTAGACTCGATTTAACAATTTTAACGTGTTGCTTGCCATCGTCTGTTAATTTAACACCCTTATAGAGGTTTGCAAACTCATCCGGCAATCCTTGCTCCTTAGCATAGTCTGCTAGGTCTTTCTCGGGCTGTTGAGGTTGTGAAGGTTGGGATGGCTGGGTGGGTTGTTTACTGCTGAATAAGAAATATGCTCCTGTAATGGCTATTGCTGCTGCTCCGGCGGCTAGTGCGGCTACGAGTTTTTTGTCGAATTTGTTTATTGCTGTTGAGTATTTTATTATTGTTTTGGGTGCTTGTTTTTGCACAGATTTTAAATATGAATATCCTATATTAAAATTTTAACTAGGTTTGATGCTAAAACTATGTTTTATTAATTTTAATTGTAATTTTTCTTCAACTTCTTTTATGTATTTGAAATGGATGTTTTTGGTTAGTAGTGTGAGTTTTCTGTTGACGGCTATGGCTGCTGTGATTATATCTATGGCTGGCACGGGTTTTCCTTTTTTATAAAGGTTTTTTGATATTGTTATGGCTGTTTTATAATCTCTTGGTGTGGGATATATTATGTTAAGTTGTTTTATTTTTAAAATTTTAGGATATTCGACTATGTTTAATGCCGTTGTATATCCTTTAATGTTTTCTGTATTTTGTTTTAGCAAGTCTATGAGGATGTTAGTATCGTAGAGTATCTCTTCCATTCAGCCTCCCTCATTCGTAGATAATGTTCTTCAGATTTTTTAAAGTCGATTTCATCAAGTTCTTTTGTAAAGTCTTCTCCTAATTCTTCCAGTAACTCGTCTGTAGTAGTTATGTTTTCTAGTTTTTTCAAGTATTCTAATATGGCTTTACGAGCTACTTCGCTCCATTTAACTTCGGGATGCTGCTTTATTTTTTTATAGATTTTCTGTGGTATAGATAGGGTAATATTTGGCATCACATATAAATGTATATTCACATATATAAGTATGCTTAATTTACTGGTATCAAAAAGTCTCTTTTAAATTTAAGCATAAAGTTTCAATTGTTTCGAACTATGTACACGACGCGGTTGCCACTTTAGCATTTTTCTGCACTGTTTAGAATTTGCGAATACTTTAAGAGATCTTGAATCTAAGATGTTAATTAGCTAATTTAAATTGTTGAGTTATTAAAATATTAGAGAATTTTGACATAATTTATTTGGTAAAGACGATGCATGATGATGTAAAGCTGGATTCGGATTTTATGTTTAGAGAGGTTTTACCTAGTCTTTGTGCTTACGCTTTTTTCGCTGAAAGTGATGTTTGTAGGTTTTTGCCTCTTGTAGATTCTTCTTTATATTTTTCAAGTTTTGTTGATCCGTTGTTTTTGAAGTTGTTAGGCGTTGATGCTGGCTTTGTTGAATGTTTGAGAAGGGCTAGGATTGAGGAGGATTGGAAGTTTAGGTATTCTTTGAGGAGGGTTTTTTGGTTTCTTTATCTTCCTTTTTACTATGACATGTTTCGTTTATGGATTGGAGTTTTTGCCGGTGGTGTTGTTGTCTTTTCCGGTTTTTGGAGTTGGCTGCTTTTCGCCTTTTATAATATACCTCTTTTTTCTCTTTTATGGCATTTATCAGATTATATTATTTACAAGTGTAGTATGGGAGGCTGGGGTAGGCTTGGCTTTTTAATAGATAAGCTTTCGTGGCTTGGCGGGATTATTTTCTATATTTTATCTCCTGTTCTGATAGTTAGGGCTGTCGCTTACAGGTTTTTCTTTAGAATATTTAGTATTGTTTTGGAGAAAAAACCGGTTTTTCAAGGTTTACTGTCTTTTATCGGTAAGTTTTTCCGAGGTCTAGTTTTGCTTCCGGGCTGTGTAATTGATTACGCTGGATGGCATAGAAAGGGCTTTAGAACGCGATGGGGAAAGGATGAGTTAAAAAAGTTGGCTGTTAAAGTTTTGAAAAATTACGTTAGGCGGTTTAGAGGAGTCCTGTTAGATGAGTTTCTTGATAATGTAGAGTTTCTTGCTAGTTTAGTTGAGGATGGAAGGATTTCTGTTTATCCTGCTGGGCTTGATGAAACATTAGATGCAAATGCTTTGCTTTTGCTTGTTGGCTCTAGAGATGCTGATAAGCCCGGTATTGGTGGATACGTTTTTGCTCCAGTTGTTAAAGTCGCGGATTTTTATACTAGGGAAATTACTGAGTATCTTTTGTTGAAAGAATTTTTCTCATTGTCTTGGCTTGTTTCCGGGTGTAAGGTATTGTCTTTTTTGTTGAGCGGTTTTCTTGATGTTGTTAGGCACCCGGGTGTTTTGGCTTGTGTAGTTTATGGAAGAATTTGTGGAAGAGACGTTGACGTTTTACTAGTTGTTTCTGATGATTGTTATGAAGAGTTGAAAGAGAAGATTGAAGCATATAAGGAGTCCGTTTTGGATATTGCTATTGTAAAGGAAAATGAATTGTATAATCCTCTATTTTTCCCATTACTTTATAACGTTTTTATAGGAAAGTTTAGGATCTTGAAAGGTGAAGACCGTATTTATGAATTTAAGTCTAAACTGGCCCATATGCTAAAAGAAAATAGGGAGGGCATCGCCTATGCCTTGTTTAACGCTTCTATTAAAGATTTATTAGAGGCTGGAAAGATGCTAGAGGCTAGGGCTGATCCTAAATCTACATGTCTTAGAATACTTCTGGGAATTGTAACTTTTATTCAGTCTACCGAAATCATGTGCGGCTTTCCTCCCAGCGCCAAATGCTCCATCGCCTGTTCAAAAATCGTTAATTTTCTAGGCATGGAGGATAGACTTTTTGTCGAAGAAGTTGTAAATGTTTATAATATTATTAAAAGAGGACAAATAAATTTAGACTTGAATTTTGTTTCTAAACTTTACAAAAGGGCTCTCAGCTTTGTTTCTAGAAATAGTTCTTTTTTAGTCAAGGTTGCCTAGTAGGCTAAAATAAGACTATTCTGAGTTTGACTTGAGAGTTTATCAAATTATTGTAAGGGGTTGATCTAATTAAGCATATGCTATTTTTAGATCTCTATCTTATTTTATATTATAATTTTAAACTCGCAGTTTTGGCTAGAAATTAGAGATTTCTGTAAACTATTTTGTCAAAGATATAATAATTATGGGATGAAATAGTTCTAATGGTTTTAGAATGTTCTAGGTATGGGAGTTTTATCCCAGTCTTTGTCATTGGATATGACTATTGTAGCTCCAGCTTTGAGGGCTGTTGTTAAATGAAGTGCATCTTCATAGTCTAGCTGGTATTTATCCATTAGCTCTATAGCTTGAGCCATGTCTTCTCTTTTTAGGGGTTCTATTGCTAATCCTTTAAGTCTTTCAAATGCTTCTATAATTCTTCTTACAAACTCTATGTCTCTCATGTTTCTGCCAGTTAGACCAGCGAGTATGATAAGGGTCTCGTATATTGTCAGGCTGGAGGTCATATATTCGCGTGGCGCAGCCTTTTCAATTTTTCTAATCCATTTGCGAGATTTCTTACCATGTAACGGATGACCGCCAAGCCAGTATATAAAAACGTTAACGTCTACATATTTTGGCTTGTCCACCATTTTCTCAAAGCCTCCATTATAAACTCGTCTAGGTTTTCAGGCCATTTCTCTACCTTACAGACTCCAAAATACTCGTCGGCTGTAGACTCGAGAGGCTCTATTGCTATTTTTCCATTTTTCAGATAGACAGCAACAAGGTTTCCCGGCTCTAGCCCCACTTCTTCTCTAATGTTTTTTGGAATGGCTATTCTACCTTTGCTATCCATTTTAACTATAGCTTTCATAATCCCACAATATTTAATTATCCCACTTATATAAAAATCCCACCGCCATTATATAGTCGCGATATTCCTAAACGATTAAGCAACTAGAGAAGAGAGGATTTATAGATGTGAGGGAGAATCAATGGGCACACTGTTGATCAATATTAAGTACTGAGAGTCAATACTTAGTATCGCCTGCCGAAAAGGATTAATAGATTATTATCTCTAGATTTGGAATTTGGGAGAAGTGCTTTATGTTTCTCGTTACTAGCTTCAACTCATTAACTAGAGCTGTAGCGGCTATTATCACATCGGCTAACCCTATAATCCTCCCCTCCCTTTTCAGGTAAGCCGCTATTTCGGCCGTTTTCTTGGCAATCTTGTAGTCGTATGGTATAATATTAAACCTCATAAGCTCAGACTCGGCTTTTTCGAGCATCTTCTTTAGCTTTTCCTCGTTTCTCCAGTAGGAAAAATAGACTCCCAGCAAGTACTCGTAAACAGTAACCACGGATATAGCTCGATAAGCCATTTCTTCCTCAATCTTTTTAGCTAAGTCTATAGCTCCCCCCTAACCAGGTTTATTACATAGTCTGTATCGAAAAGATACATCCTATCACTGCATAGTCTCTAAAATCTCTTTAAATCTTTCAGCATCGGCTTTTGCCATCTCCTTTTTATACTCAAGGAGCATCCTCCAACCTTCTTCAGTAACAGTGCCAGAGCCAGCGATGTCCAAGAGACTACCCTTACGCTTCAACAATCTTTTGATAACATCGCTAAAACTCTCACCGGGCAATTTCATCTTTTTCAACATTTCATAAACTTCATCCGAAACCATAATAGTACGAGCCATAACAATATAACATATGAATATATAAACTATTACCCCTAGTTTTTTCAAGAAACCTAGCATAGATACGCATCTGTATTTTCATACCTTAAACTTGAGTGTAATTTTCATGGTACTGCCATTACTTTTTCTAACAGACAATCTGATTTTTGTTTATAACGTTGCTGTTTTGCTTACATATACTTTCTGGATATTTTATATATGTTTTCTTAAAGTATTGGTTAAAAATAGTTCTTAACGGAAAAGCCTTAACTTTTGACATATTCGAC
>JAUQZC010000099.1 GCA_030587435.1 Candidatus Baldrarchaeota archaeon
TGGTATTTCTTGCATTATTTTGTTTTCAACTTGATGTGCTATCTCATGGGCTTCCTCTATACTCATATCGGATGGAACCAGTACATCTAACTCTATGTTTGGATAATTTTTTAATTTTCTCAAAAGCTCGATAAGATGCTTTTTTGGTTTTTCATCGAGTTTCTTTGAAATTTGTCAGCGTTTTATGAAGAAAAATTTTAAACGTCATTTAGGGGAACCAGCTTATCAAACTTTTTTTCTTTAACTATTTTATCCGTATCCTTAACTAACAAGTATTCTTCATATGTTAGAAAAACATCTTCTAGGAAATCAAAAAGCTCATCAATTTTCCTATCAATCCCCTTAACTTTTTCTAAAACACTCTCACTCATGGCTCATCACACATCCATTTACCTCCACCTATCTTAAAAACTTACCGTTCAAATAACTAGCACTGTCAAATTGAAGTAGAATGTGCCATATCTTTCGCGTGTACACTGATTCACAAACATTTCTTACATTTGGAAGCGAAATTTCCACCTAAGTAGAGGAAATATTAAAGTTCCTTATATACTCTTGCTATGGATTCTCCTCCAACATGTAGTTTGAACTCTAGGAAGTAGCCGAAAGGAGTGGTGAAAACAGGTACACCTTTACTGGCAATTTTGTTTTCTAGCCATTTTATCGCTTCATATGCAAATTCAGGGGAAGACTTACTGGAAGATAAATGGGCAAAAGAATGAAGAACTATCTTATCAGCACCACATTTCCTTGCATGCCATAAAATGTTTTTTAAAGCCTTCCTAAGAACTTTATCCCTCTCTAACTCATCCTTTTCCTCAGTGTGAATAAAAATAAGGGAAACATTGGAAAAGCTTTCTTCTTTCTCCACGTCTTCAGCTGTGGGTATATTTTTCCGAGACGTTTTATACCAGAACTCCTTCGCATGAAACATTAAAAGCTTCAAACAAATCCCCCAGGTCATTTAACATAAAGACGGTCTTCAAACCTATTAACGTTGCATTTTATGTTACCAAGATAGATTTAATGGTTATTCCACAGTATAATATATTCTTTTTCTGCCTTTTCCAACATTTTTAGCTTTAAGGAACTTTATTGTACCTATTTCCTTAGTGTTCGCTACATGAGGTCCTCCATCCGCCTGAACGTCTATACCCTCAACTTCCACAATCCTTAAGACATCTATTTTTGGCGGCAGCTTTTCAGCTAATTTAATGAGACCGGGAGTCTTCAAAACCTTTTCCCTCTTCATATAATATATCTTGACGTTGTGTCCTTCTTTAGCCAGTTTATCGGCTTCAGCAACTATCTGTTTAAAAAGTTCTCTGTCCATTCTCTCAAAACTAAAATCTAAATGCCCCTTTTCTAAAGTAATATCTCCACCTGTTATTAGAACGCCAAAATTACTATAAGCAACACCGACAATCACGTGAGCTGCAGTATGCAACTTCATAATCCTATATCGTCTTTCCCAATCAATTTTACCCGTTACGGTTACACCTACCGGGATATCTCCTTGAACTTCATGAACAACAACATCTCCCTCTAGCCTCACAGCAATCGGTTTAACCTCGTTTCTTATAACTTTTACTCATGGCTACACCCTATATAGATATGGTAAAAGATTTTTTAATTCTCTGTCGAGAAAACTCAACAAAATAAATGTCAAGACATTTCAACCATAAAATAACTAAACGATTTATAACAGCCTATTATAACGAGAATTGAGAATAATAAGTTCATATCACTTTTAATTTTCAAATTATTCACCCTTATGATATCCAGGTCAGTACGTTTCCTCTAACCTTAAAAATAAAAACAGAAGTAAATTATTTTTTGGAGAACCAGAAATAAGTTTTATTCCCCTTCATTGACATATAAACGGGTTAAGAAACACTTATATGAGATAATGTGGAAATCTTTTACTAAGAGGGAGGCCAGTGTGTATGAGAAAGGAGACTATTTATTCCTTAATTTTAATATTTTTGTTAATTCATATCAATGGGTTAAGCCTATCCTATGCTAATAAACTCATCTTAAATAATTTAAGATATACAAGTGTGACGAAACTGGATATGAATAAGAGCATCTCTTCTTCAATTTACACTGGCAGTAAGAACATTTTGCCAGAGAACATATTAAAAGAAGCTGCAAAGGCTCTTAACTTTTCCCATCCTCTTATTTCACAAAGTGATGCAAAAGAAGACTTAAACCAAATACAAACAATACATACGAAAGCATTATGAATTTTTCAACAGATGTTCGCATAATAACCGATATAAAATCTGAAAATGAACTAACAACGTCCCTATATGAGAAATCCACCTATGAAGTAGAAAACAACCATACATACACTATACAAACCAAAAATACAAAACAAAACATTTCAACAGAAATAGTAGAAAGACCTATCTACATGTATGGAACCGCGCTATACGTAGTTCCAGATGATACATCAATATCTTCCACAGAAGTTGACGACAACCTTATCCCAGCACCTCCTCAAATCGTTAAGGAAGCACACTGGTTTCCTAAGCAATCACATGCAAAACTAATCTACAAAATTGTGGCATCAGATTGGTCAACGCTTCATGTGAAATTACAATCTGACCAAGATATATATGCAAGGTACTTTCGAGTGTATTTAGGTAGTCTCAAAGTCTTTGAACAAATAGTTTATCCAGGCCGTACTTATGATTTTACAATAGGCTTGCCAACCGGCGCCTCCGGCTTCTACACTTTCCACGATTTAACTCTTGAAATTTATTCCGGAGGATATACAGAATTTGGATGGAAAATAACTTCGTTATGGCTTCAGGGTCCTGCAGCAGTTATTGGCGAATACTTTCCAAGATTATCTAAAGCAAAATTATCATGGGAAGTTATCTACGGCCCTGACACTAAACTAGACTTCTCTATTAAAAGAGTAAATGATAAATACTCTCGCTACTTCACGGTATATGTTGATGATCAAATAGTTAAGGACTATACGGTTTATAATCAAAAGCAAGATACATTATCATTGGGAAATTATGACAAAAAATCTCATCACATAGTTACTCTTGAAATCTGGTCAGGATCATACGTGGAAAAAGGCTGGATTCTTGAGCTATTCAGAGTACACTACGCAGCACTGTTTGTGGAAATTGATTACATGCCAGGACACAAACCACATGAAGAAACCTTAAATTACATATCAGAATACTACATTAATCACGGATATGAAAGGGTAAAATTTGTCGTAGACGATGAAGTTCCCGCAGATGACACAATAAGTGATTATAATGAGTTTTATAATGAGTACATTAAGAAGTATTTTGATCATCTAGGGAAAGCTAAATGGAAATACTGTCTATTTGGACAATACTATTCCATTAAAGATTATCTAGGTGTGACCTTTGCAAAGAAATATATATTCATTGCCGATCAAGCGTGTGACAATTTTGCAAATAACTGGTTTAATCATTACATTGGTGGTGTTACAGAGGTTCAAGTTGAGAAAGTTGTGCTTATGCATGAAGTGGGTCATACAGTACATATTGGCGATTTTGAGGACAGTACCGAAATTTACTGCAGCAATTCGTTCTGTGTGATGGCCAAAGTTAATTGGGATAACTGCGATGATTCCCCATATTATTGTGCCCACCACTGGTCACAAAGAAAATTTCCATAAATTTATTAGAGGTAGGACTAATTGAATCGTAAAGTTTCCACAATACTTATTGTAATTTTTATTGTTCTCCCAATTTTCTACTGCTATTTACGGTATAGAAGTATCGTTGAACCTCCAAAGCCAGAGAAAATAGTTGAAGTAGCGGTTTACGCTGAACGTGTAAACGATACAGGCACAATTACAGAAGATTTTATGCTCGTAGTAGGTGTTGAAGTTGTAATAAGTAATTCCTCTGGCGTTGTAGCAAAGATTATAACAAATCGAACATACCATTTTATCTACTTGTATTGGGGGCATTGGTATAATGTTACTGCAAAATTTAATAATTCAGTCAAATGGGAAAACATAACAGTGGGAGGCTATGGAGGCACCATTGAAATTCTAGTTTGGGATAATGACACGATTAAATCTATTGAATATATTCCTACACTTGTAAATTACTATTGTAATGTCAACGTCAAATATGTTTACTTGAATATGCTGAGTTTAAAGGAAGTTAGGATGAAATATGTGAAAATAGAAAGTATTGGCGAGAAATTAGGATTAGAATGCAGTGGGTGAAGTAATATGCGACGATTAAAGTTGATGTTGGTTTTGTTTTTTATTTTATTCGTCTTTCAAGTACCTCAATTTTTACATGAGGTTGAAATTGCCCGGGGGGAGGAAAATCGGTTGGAATATGGCTTTATAGGAGATAATGATGTGTGTACTTGGTATTTGAAGGTTTTTAGAAGCGGTATGTCTTTTGTTTTTCTCACCCATTCTTCAACAGTATTTCCAACCCCTATAAATATTCTCTACTGCTTTGATGTTTCAATAAATGGTACGGAAGCTTTGTTGATTAATGAGTTGATCGGTATTGAATTTTTCCGCGATCCTAATAATGACAGTGTTCCATCGGTAGTTGATTCAACTACGAAGGAAATTGATTTCTTCCTCTTGTTTAACGCTTCTAGGAAAAGTATTATATCAAAACCGGAAATGCACGAAGAAAAAATTGTTTGGAATATCACATATTTAAATATTCAAGGACACGCTATTAATACTCTATCTCTTTCCCCCGAGGACCAGGATACTGTATTTGAAGTAATATTTGATAGGATTATCTTTACTTTTGAGTTACGTGTAAAAGATAGAGTTGCTAGACTTAAAATGGGTCTGATTCTTGGTAAAATTATTTATTTTAGACGTTTGTGGGGGAACATAACTTTGCTTGATGAGTATCTTGATGAGTGTGGTGTAAGTTATTTATTTTCAACAAAGGTGTATTCTAAAGAGGGGTATGGAATTTTGCTAGATAGTCTAAATAAGCCTACTAATATAACCATTCTTCTACGTAATGAGACTACGGTTTTTCAAACCTTATTTAATACCACATATTTCATTGAAAAAAGTAGTGGGACCTTGATTTACAACTGTACTGCAGGAATATATAGCTTAGAGACTGTTGATCCTCAACTTGTCGAAAGCATAGAATATTTTGATCCAAGTATTGGTGATGAATTGAATGATTTGCTCGATTCAAAAGTTGCAGAAAAATTATCTATTAAGGTAGCAGATGCTAGTTTTGTATATCGTCTGGTTTTTCCAAAGTGGGGAAATAAAACTATTTATTATGACCCAGAATATATAGCTTACTTTACACCTATTAAAGCCTCGAAGTTTCTTAACTTGATTTTAGTTTCATCTACGATAACTGGAGCAGCTTTGATAACATATGATATAGTACGTTATAAAAGATTCAAAAAGCATGGCACAGTCTCAGCGTCTAAATGACGGTAAACACTCATAAAATGTAATTTCCTTAAATTAAATTCAAAAATATGAGACTGAATTAGGATAAACACTATTAAGGCGATCGTGAATTTCTAGAAAGTTTAATAAATAATCTTATGTTATAAATAGGATAAACTAAAGTTAAAAGTTAAATTCCCATTTTGAAATAGACCACTACAATAGTGGAGTGGTAAGTTATGGTGGAAATATCGGAATCCCCTTTTCAAGAGGTTAAGAAATTCACAGAAAGAGCTACAGTTGCAATAGCAAAAATAGAGGATATGCTAGCTGGAATCGTAACAGCAATAGTTGCAATAGCTGGACTTGCAACAGCAAACATTATACAGGTAACCGCGCAACCAGAACAATTCAGAGGTTACATGAATCTTATAATGCTGGGAGCCGTGGCAATATGGGCCTTTGTAAGATTCGTAAGTATGTATAGCTCTCGTTTCATGGAACCAACAGTTATACGTGCTGTCTACTTCACATTCGTATTGAACTCTGCAATTCTCATATACTCCTACAGATTATACATTTCTCAAAGCCCAGTATGGCCATATATGCTTGCACTGTCCTCAGCGATAGTTGCAACAGCTTTTGTCCTCAGTTTCCTAGGATATGGATTATTTAGAGTTCTACGTCGCCGAGAACAAATCGAAGAAGCCATTAAATCTCAAGAAGAGCTTTTCAAAGAAGTCTTAGAATCACCTAAGGTTCCATCTGAAATCAAAGATAAAATTATGGAACTAAGATTAAGAAATCTAAGGCTTATAGACACGCTTATAATGTCAACACAGAAATATGCAAGCTTATCCAGAGGTTCAAACGTTCTGGCTCAGTCTATTTTAATAGCAGCGATAGCAACAGGTACGTCTGCCATTGCCGGAGGGATAGCAGCTGCGACAATTTCAGGACAAACGTTTCTCTGGGCTGGGATAATTGAAACGGTGGCGATAATAATAGTGGGAATTTTAGTGTGGTACTTTACTCGCATTCAAGAAAGAGTATTGAATGAAGAATTTTCAGCACTTCTAAGCATAGCACGAGTCTAACAACATTCCATCATTTTTGTCATCCTAACAACTCAAATAATACGAAAATAACACCTTATTTGGGTAGTCAGGTTCATTAATTAAATTACAATTTAAACACTAAAAAGCGAAAATATAGCATAAGAATGATCGCATTCTTTTAATACTTCATCACTTTGGAAAGTGATTGAACAATGGCTAAAAAGTTTTATATCGGAATCCTGATGGAAAATGGAAAAGAAAAAATGCTAATTAAATCAAAAGACCTAATGACACATGCCTTCGTCTGCGGAGCTAGTGGTAGTGGGAAAACTGTAACATGTAAAGCAATTTTAGAAGAAGCAGTTCTCAACGACATACCAATTGTAGCCATCGACCCCAAAGGTGACATCGGTGGAGTGGCATTCGCCGTCAAGGAGCCTAAACCAGATGAATT
>JAUQZC010000158.1 GCA_030587435.1 Candidatus Baldrarchaeota archaeon
TTTCCGGTTGATGCTAGAAAAGCTGCTGAAAAGGCTCCTATGATTCCCTCTCCTGTGCCACTAACCTCAACCAGAATAATATTGTTCGCTTTTGCTATTCTATAAACATCCTGCTTTTTGATTTTGAATTTTTAGCTTTAAAGGCCAAGTTGATGGCATCTTTATTTGCAGAATTTTTGGGACATAAGATGCCTGCATTACTTCCTGGTAGTTGCAATTCTTTAACTGTTGATACCACTAAATTAACTATTTTATCAATTTCAAATTCATGGTCTACTTGGGCTATAATGCATTTGGCACCATTATTTGATGTAAATTTAATGGTAGGAAGTTTAGCTAGTTGATGTCTTGTAACAGCTATAACTTTGACCTTAAGTTTTTCACGAAGTCTTCTTGCAGCTTCCCTAGCTACTCTACCAGTTCCTAGTTTTGTTCCTTTCATATTTTGTTTTTGCCATCTGTATCGTCAATTCCAATGCATATCCTCAAGGTACGCCCTTCTCATGTTTTAGCGAAATCTAACTAACAGGTTGATCACTTAGAGTATTTTAAGTTATTTAATCAAAAACATTTGATTATTAGCTTTGTTTTATCATTTTTTACCATTTTTAGGTGCCATTTTCCTAAAGAGTAGGTCAAATTCGGAAACTTTGTTTACTGTTTTGATAAATTTATCTGCTAATTGTAAGAATTTTCTTTCTCATAGCTGTATATAAACCCTGAAATTATTATTTAATCAGGTATATAACGAATTATAGTTTTCTCTAAGTTTGTTGTCGAATTGTTTCTCTAATCCTTCCATATCAGTAATTCTTAGTTTTATTGTTTTCCACATAGTTCTTCCGCCAGCTTATTTATTATGTCGATTCCTTTTTCGAGCATGGAGGAGGTTAAGGAAATTCTAATATGTGAATTATAGTTTCCAAATGCTTCTCCAGGGAAAATTCCTACACCTTTTCTAAGTAGTTTATAAGCAAAAGTTTGCCCAGAGATATTGTTTTTTAATCTGGGGAAAATATAAAATGCTCCGTCCGGCTCAACGAATTCAAATAATTCTTTATTTAATTTCTTCTTTACTAACTCAACTCTTCTTTTGTAAATGTTAACTATTTTTCTCTTGATCTCCTCTCTGATTTCTAGCGCTTTTATTGCTGCTGATTGGACGAATTTGGGTACACACGTCACCATAATTTCTATGAATTTCTGAATTTCTCCAATTTCTTTCTTATCAGCTATTGCATATCCGATTCTGAATCCCGTCATGCTGAAGGTTTTCGAAAAACTGTAAATGAATATTCCTTTTTCGTAGTTAAAGTCAAGTATGGAAACATATTTTTTGTTGAAAGTTATGTCTCTGTAAACTTCATCTGAAACAATTTTTGCATTTAATTCCGTTGCGATGTCTAAAAGTTCCTTCATCTTTGTTTCTGGGATAGCTATCCCCGTTGGATTGTTAGGGTAATTTATGATGATTGTGTCTACATCTTTCTCGATTTCACCAAAATTGGGAAGCCATTTATCTTCAAGTGTTGTTTTAATGATTTGGATTTTCTTTCCGAATTTCTTTGCCATCTGTACATAGGTTGGCCAGTAAGGTGAAATAATGGCTATCTTTTTTGAGAAGAAGAGTTGGGAGGCTACTAGAAACTTGGATCCTGGTGCTACTATTACTTCCTCAGGTTGTACTCCGTGTACTTCAGCTATTTTTTCTCTTAGCTCTTTTATTCCTCCGGTTGAAACATAAGTTGTTTCCCCTTTCTTGATAGAGTCTATTAGGGCTGAAATTATTCTTTCATCAACGGGTATGTCTGGTTGACCTACGTCGAGTCTAATTTTCACTCCTAGCTCTGATAGCTGATTAAAGAAGTCATATATGTTAAACATTTTTCTACCTCCTATATGTTCCGTCGTTTAAAGTCAGACAATAGTCGTGACATGTGGGAACGGACATGTTGTTTCAAGGTGGTTGCAGTGAAGTTTGCGGTCTGAAATATTTGGAGGGGGAGGTAGTTTGTTTTTAAAACAGATTTAAACTTTTTGATACCTTTGCAACCTAATTCTCTTAAAGGATAAAATAAAAAGCAGAGCAATCAAGCGGCTTTACTTTAATCTCAAGACGAGATATTGTTGTAAGCTTCCATAAACCTTGAAAATTCATATTCTTTACTTAAATTGATTTAATTGATTCACAAAGACTGTGATATTCGAAGTTTTAGGTTGCCATTTCACAGGACCTCAATTAACAACCAACAGCTAACATACAGCTCCAATTTTACTCGTGGTTTTACTTAAGCAGGATCCTTGCCCACCGATTAGATCAGCAGAGAATACTGAAATTAACGAAAACATTACTCGTCAAGTTTGCTTAATTATTTTGAATTTCCTTGAATTCAGTTTACTGAGATTTCTGTTTTAGTCTATATAGGTTCTTTTCTGCTTCTATAACTTTTTCCGGTATTAATTTAGGTTCTCCTATAAGTTTTGAAAGCAGATATATTTTTGCTGTTCTTTCAACACAGATTAAAACTTCCAGAGCATCCTCTAAATCTTTTCCACATGTTATGATTCCATGATTCATGAGAAGTGCTGCTTTTCTATCGCCTAACGCTTCAACAACATTGTTTGCAAGCTCTCTTGTTCCCGGGGGAGCATATTTAGCTACTTCAACCTCTCCACCAGTAAGTATGATCATTTCCTCCACTACTGGAGGTATAGCAACGCCAACCACAGCAAAAACAGATGAGTAAACTGGGTGAGCATGGATTACAGCTTTCACATCCTTTCTACTTTTATAAATAGCTAAGTGCATTGGTGTTTCAATTGAAGGATGCCCTCTTCCCTCTATTACCTTTCTTTTTTCATCTATTACTAAGATGTCTTCTGGTTTTAGCGCTGCTTTTCTTACGCCGCTGGGCGTTATTAGGAAAAGATTTTCTTCCGGTATTCTTACACTGATGTTGCCTGCATTACCATATGTTAAACCTTTTTCATCTAATATTCGAAACGTTTCAGCAATTTTTTGTCTTAAATCGGGATACAACATGGCTTATACCTCAACAAACTGCTCAACTCATATATTTAAGTCAGTTTTAGAAAACTTCGCTGAAAATCTTGACCACTTTCATCAACCAGCTCAACACTATAAAGTTTACCATAATTTAATGGTAACGTTCGCTAAATGCAACGTGAAACGAGTCGAAGAATATGCTGTACATGTGGGAACATTACCATTATGCCTCCTCATTATGTAATTTTAGGTTTTAAAACATCAAATAACATTTCAAAGACCCCAATTTATTGTCAAAATTAAATTGCTCACTATCGATTACCTCTTTGTAGCATTACTGCAAATTCGCTCAATATTTCTTAACACTTTCCATATAACGGTAAAATGGGAGAAACATCCTTATGAAACAACCGTTGCTTTAATAAAAAATAAGTTTATATTTTTGTTGACAAACTTTATAGATCGGGGATGAACCATGGCTAAGAAAGTTTTGATTATCGCTGGGGATGGAGTAGAAGCTCAAGAAATCTTCTACCCGTATTACCGGTTAAAAGAAGAGGGCTTTGAGGTCCACGTTGCAGCTCCAACCAAAAAGGATGTGCTTTTTACAGTTGTCCATGATTTTGAGCCTGGATGGGAAACTTACAGTGAAAAGCTGGGTTACAGGTTTCCATGGGTTACATTAGCGTTTAAAGATGTTAAACCAGAAGAATACGATGGATTAGTGATTCCAGGCGGTAGGGCTCCTGAGTTTATAAGAACCAAGCCCGAACTTGAAAACATTGTTAAACATTTCTTTGAAGCTAACAAGCCTGTTGCAGCCATATGTCACGGGCCTCTGGTCTTAACGGCTTACAACTTGGTGAAAGGTAAAAGAGTAACGTGCTACATTGCGGTTAAACCAGATGTTGAACGTGCAGGGGCAACCTATGTGGATGAAGAAGTAGTTGTAGATGGAAACTTGGTGACTAGTAGAGCTTGGCCAGACTTACCAGCATTTATGAGAGAATTCATAAAACTACTAAAATAAATCTCCCTTTTATTTTTGGTTTGCAGTAAATGTTTTAAGATTTGTGAAGTATTTTATTTTGGTGTTGATGTTGCCTTTTCCAAGAAGAACTAATTGGAGTACTTTAATTAACCTTGTATTGAAGCTGCCTCCTCACAGAGATGTTAAGGTTTGGAAATGGGAGGTCCCCCATCCTTTAGAAAGCGGATTTAAAAAATCTATTGGCGATCCTTTTGGGCAAAAAGCAGATTATAGATTAATTTTAAGAGATGGGCGAAGCATCCATGTTAGGGAATATGACAAATTTTATCGCGTTCATTGGGATAAAATGGATCCTCGCGCTAATCCGATTGCCCATTTAGCAAAAGATGCACCACACTGGCTACTAGCTCTAGCGTTAGTAACATTAGGGATTATCGGTAGATTGTGGCAAATCCGATCAAAAGACTGAGATGAATTTTATACATAGACTTTTAAAATTGGATTAAACAGTTTATATTAACTTGTTGTTGTATTGTTTGTGATTGGAGGAATCCCGTTTGAGGAGAGACGTTTTTGGCAAAGCTTTATTCGATTATTTTCATGGGAAAACTAGTAGGCTTTTTGTTAGGAGAGACGATGATTACGTAAGCGTTGAGCCTCTAGAATTGTATTTTTCTAATTATGAGAAATGGTCTTCTTTGGAAAAGGAGTTACTTTCTCGTGTTAAAAGTTTGGTGTTAGATGCTGGCTGTGGCGCTGGAAGACATTTACTACACTTGCAGAGAAACGGGTTCAGAATTGTGGGAGTTGACATATCCGCAAATGCTATTAAGGTTTGTAAGGAAAGGGACGCGGTTCACGTAGTGATTGGGGCGATGTTGCATATGCCGTTTAGAGATTGCTGTTTTAATTCCATTATTTGTATGTTTAGTACGTTGGGGATATGTGGAGGACCTAATAAAACTTTAAGGTTGTTAAAGGAGTTGAATAGGATTTCTCGTAGAAATGCGTTGCTGTTAGCCGATTTGAATAACTCCCTCATGACCGATAAGGAAGATCATTTAAGATATCATGAATTAAATAGGGAGAAAAATAGGTCTGTAGGGCTTATAAGAATAAGATTTGAATATCAAGGTGAGGTTGGAGAATGGTTTGATTTATATTTGATGACTCCAAATGAAATAAGAGAATTATGCGAGAAGTCTGGGTGGAAAATGAGGAACATGTTACACGTAGAAGAGGCGTGGTACGGAGTAATTGCTGAGAAGCAAATATAGTTTAAATGGAGAAAAGAAGACCGTTTAACTTTATTTGAGGGTTGAGGGGTGGTGTATGATGGTTGAGGAAAAATTGGTTGCGCCATGTGGATTATATTGTGGTTGGTGTCCTTACTACCTTGTTGGGACTAAGGAGTTTTCGTGTCCTGGTTGTTGGGAGAGGAAGAAGTGTAACATTAGAGATTGCGCTAAAAGTAAGGGTTTGAAGCTCTGTACTTTTTGCCCAGAATTTCCGTGCGAAAAACTATATAAAATGTATCGTGACATGGAAAAATTCCTCGATGAAATAAAAAGAGACTTCCCAGACGGAATAAAGCTAGACTAGCCGATGTTTCAAGCTTAGGAACTTTTTAAATTTTCTTCACGAATAGTTGAAGTATTTGCCTGGATATTCTGGTACGTTTGATAATTTTACAGTTTTAAAGAACGAGCGGTAAAATATAACTGAATAATTATGCTATGGAAATAATAGGGGCGTGTAGATGATGGTTATGAAACCCGCCCTATTAAAGTTGATACGTAGGAGGTTGGGATTTTCTGAAATTGTCGATTTTCTTTTTGACCGGAAATTTCGTGATAAAAATAGATGTGCAAGGTGCGGTTCGCAGCAAATATATTTTAAAATTGTCTTGGAGCGATGGGTTAGGGATAAGCTTGTTTCAAGGGTTGTCATACCTTATTGTAAAGAGTGTGGACTTAAAGAACTTTCTGTTTTCTAGTTGGTTTTGGGAGTTTAAATTTAATTGTATCTTATTTATTTAGTGTAATAAGTTATTTGTTGGCCTTATTTCTAATTTTTCTCAATATTTTTTTGGTTTATATCGGTTATATTGGCGTAGGATAAGTTATAAATGCGAAAAGTATATAACTGTTAGTCATTTTCCTTATCAGTGAGAGGGTCTAATTCATGGAATCATTGTTTCACGTGAATTTGTATTATTGGGTTTCTAATATCGAAATTTCTTGATAATATACTTTTAAAAGTTTTTACTCTATCTTATCTCATGGAGGCGGGTGGCATTATTGTCTCCAGATAAAATTTCCAAAGTTATTAAGAGAGATGGACGTATAGTTCCCTTTGACAAGGATAGAATTGAAAATGCTATATGGAAGGCTTTAAACTCTGTTGGTGTTGGAACTAGGGAAATGGCTGCAAAATTAGCTAATGAAGTAGTAAAGATCTTGGAGGAGGAATTTGGGGAAGAAAAAATCCCACATGTAGAGGAAATTCAAGATATTGTTGAAAAAGTCCTTGTTAAAAACGGGCTTTACGAGGTAGCTAAAGCTTACATACTTTACAGACAGCGGAGAAGCGAAATTAGAGAAATAAAGAAGATGTTCGGCGTAGTTGACGACATGAAGCTTTCTGTAAACGCAGTAACCGTTCTTAAAAACAGATATTTACTTAAAGATGAACAAGGCAATATTATCGAAACACCTAAACAAATGCTGCTTAGAGTCGCCAGATATATAGGGCTCGTAGACATCTTTTACTACGAGGAAGTTTACGATAAAGAAGGAAACCAACCTAAACGTGAAGCTGAAGAACCAACCTACAAGTTTGAAAAAGCTGAAATAAACGAATATGATCTTGAAATGCTTAAAAGACTTTACAACAGATTGGGAAAAGAAGGAAAAATGAAAGTTTCTTTCAACGAGCTTTTAAAATTCCTCGACGAGAAATGGGATGAACTCTACGAAGAAGTAATAGATACATTTTATCAAATCATGGTCAATAGGTATTTCCTTCCAAATTCCCCAACATTAATGAATGCTGGCGCACCCCTAGGGCAGCTATCAGCATGCTTCGTCATACCTGTTGACGATTCTATTGAAAGCATATTTGACGCCCTTAAATACGCTGCATTAATACATAAGAGCGGAGGGGGAACTGGTTTTTCATTTTCTAGACTCAGACCTGAGGGAGATATTGTTAGAACAACCAAAGGAGTTGCATCTGGACCTGTTAGCTTCATGAGAATATTTGACGTTGCAACCGACGTAATTAAACAAGGTGGTAAGAGACGTGGCGCAAACATGGGAATCCTAAGGGTAGATCATCCCGATATACTGGACTTCGTATACGCTAAGACAAAAGAGGGAATGCTGACAAACTTTAACATTTCAGTTGCAGTTACAGACGAGTTCATGAAAGCTGTCGAGGAAGGAAAAGACATCTACCTAATAAATCCAAGAACCGGGCAACCACAAGGAAAAATGAACGCAAGATACCTATTCGACATGATGGTATACAACGCTTGGAGAACAGGAGACCCAGGAATAATATTCATCGACAGAATCAACAAACACAACCCAACACCAAACCTAGGCCAAATAGAAAGCACTAATCCATGTGTAACCGGAGACACTCTAGTACTAACTGAAAGAGGTCTGATCCCGATAAGAGAGTTAACTGAAAACAATCCGTCCTCACTTTCAACGTCGTTAATAATTGACATGAGGGCAATCCAAGGCGAGGGCATAATCAGGTCAAAACCCTTAAGATATGTTTTTACTGGAATAAGGCCAGTTTATAGACTTCTGACAAAGGAAGGCTATGAAATAAAAGCAACACTTGACCATATGTTCCTAACACCGAGCGGATGGAAAAAATTAGAAAATCTAAAGGAAGGAGATGTTCTACTGATCCAAAGTCGTGGCGAATTTCCAAAATCGAGGGATCTACCAATAAAGGATCAGATAGATGAATTAAATAAATTTACTAAAAGAAAAACTTTGAATTTGCCAAAAGAATGGTCTGAAGAGCTTGGGTTCGTCATCGGTTTATTAATTGGAGACGGTTGGTTAAGAAAGGATAGAGTTGGATTCAGCTTTTCAAGCGAAAAATACAGTTTACTTAGAAAGGTCAGAGAAATTATTTCTAAGTGGTACGGCTATGTAAAACCCGTAAAAAGAGAAAACAACACCTATCATCTATCATATCACGCCAAAGGGTTTATCGAATTCTTTAGACGTCTCGGTATCGGAATATGGAAAGCAAAAACAAAAAGAGTGCCTTGGTGCATGTTTAGAGCTCCAGAAGATGCTGTTAAAGGATTTCTTAAAGGTCTGTTCACTTCTGATGGATCTGTTCAAGGAAAAGCAGAAAAAGGTGTGTCTATAAGACTTTCATCCACTTCTCTAAGGTTATTGAAAGATGTACAACTCCTACTACTTAATTTCGGTATAAAATCGAAGATTTACAAACGTAGGAAACAAAAACAAAAGCCCTTTATATATGTAGACTCTAAAGGGAGAGAAAAGAGATATATTGGAGGCGACTTTTACGAACTAGTAATTTCAAGAGACAGTAAAGATAAATTCATAGAAAAAATTGGCTTTGAAGATAAACAAAAAATAGCGGAATTCTACAAAAGAGCCCCTGCTAAGTCTTATAAAGATAGATTTGAAGTCGTAGTTAAAAAAATAGAGTATATAGGAGAACAACCCGTATATGATGTAACAGAACCATTGACCCACACGTTTATCGCAAACGGTTTTATTGTTCACAATTGCGGAGAACAGCCTCTACTGCCTTTTGAGTCCTGTAACCTTGGTTCGATCAATCTGTCGTTGATGGTAAGACGGGATAAGAAAGGCGGTTACGAGATTGATTGGAAAAAGTTGAGGGAAGTTGTTAGAATTGCTGTTCACTTCTTAGATAATGTTATCGATGCAAATAATTATCCGCTGCCTCAAGTTGAAGAGAGAACTTTGTTGACTAGGAAGATTGGTTTAGGTGTTATGGGCTGGGCTGAACTCCTCTTTAAGCTTAAAATACCGTATGACTCTGAAGAAGCTTTAAACCTGGCTCGAAGGATCATGGAATATATCAACTACTACAGCAAAGTTGAATCTATTAGTTTAGCTGAGGAGAGAGGAAGCTTTCCGGCGTTTAAAGGTTCAATATACGATGGTGATCATCCAAGGTTTCCATTTGAAGCAGATGACGAAGAAAAACAACTTACATTAAATTGGGATGAACTTAGAGAGAAAATTAAGATGCATGGAATTAGAAATGCTACAACTACAACTATAGCTCCAACTGGTACAATAAGTATCATTGCCGGAACATCGAGCGGTATTGAACCACTATTTGCATTAGCTTTCTTTAGAAGAGTTCTTGGTGGAGTTAGTCTCTTCGAAATTAACCCCGTATTTGAAGAAGTTTTAAGAGAACGTGGACTTTACAGCGACGAATTGATACATGAGGTGGCTAAGATTGGTTCAATTCAACATATTGATAAAATTCCCGACGATATTAAGCGAATATTTGTAACCGCGTTAGATATAGATGTTGATTGGCACGTTAAGATGCAGGCAGCCTTCCAGGAATTCACTGATAATGCGGTTTCGAAAACAATTAATCTACGTTTCGAATCTTCTCCAGAAGATGTAAGAGAAGCATTTATCCTAGCATATAAGTTAAAGTGTAAAGGGATAACAATTTACAGGTATGGCAGCAAAGGAGAACAAGTACTTTACATTGGCAAACCCTCAAAAGAAAAGTCTTCCGAAGGTGTAATAGAGCTAGGGCCAGAGGACACAGGCTCGTGTCCGAAAGGAGTCTGTAAGATCTAAGGGGGCAGACATTTGGGTTTAATTTTTCTATATACTGGTACTGGAGCTGGAAAGACAACCAATGCGCTAGGTTTAGCTCTTAGATGCATAGGACACGGACTGAAAGTCATCATAATCCAATTTATGAAAGGCAGGAAAGATATTGGTGAATACGTTATAAAGGATAGGTTAAGCCCAGAGTACGAAATATATCAATTTGGAAGAACCGAGTGGGTAGATTTAAAAAGTCCAAGTGAAGAAGATAAAAGACTAGCTAGAAAAGCTTTGAAATTCGCTGAAAAAGTAGTCTTTGAAAAGAAACCTTTCCTACTTGTTTTAGACGAAATAAACTTGGCTGTAGCAGCAAACTTGATTTCAGTTGAAGAAATACTGTCCCTGCTGTCAAAATACCTGAAGAAACCACGTAGTCTTAACCGGAAGATATGCACCACCTGAACTCATTGACAAAGCTGATATAGTAAATTTAGTTGTTGAAGTCAAATATCCTAGGAAGCTCGTCAATATAAAGGGTATAAACTATTAGCAATACAAATTTAAAGCAAAATGATTCGGTAATGCTGTAACGGTTAAATTTGGCTGTACTTCAAAATTAACCACTTTTCTACATTAGTTATTTTATTTTTGTAGTTTTGAGGTAAAAATCATTTTACAGAATATTAGGAAACCTATACCCGCTAGAAACGCAGCTACATAGAACGTATTTGTAATGGCTAGTATTTGAGCTTGCTCCAATACATAGCCTTTTTCCAGAAATGTTTTAGTTAAGTAATCAGTGAAAATTCCAGATATTATTATTGGTGTTACCCCGAAACTTAGCGTCGAAATCATGTTATATTGACCGAAATATTTTCCTCTCTGTCCCTCGGGTATAAGTTCAGCGACAAAAGTATAAGACACCGTTAATCTTATTGCCGTAATGACTCCTGCTGCCGCGCTAACTAAAACCATGCCAAATACGCTCCTAGGTAGTGTGTATAGAATCGGTACAAGAATTGCTGTTGCAAATCCTATGAGTAGGACGGGTTTTCTTCCCTTTTTATCTGCTAGAATACCTATTATTGGATTTGCTATTAAATTTGCAATGGAGGCTGCATTTCTGATTAAGCTTATGTCGAAGCTCGTTGCAAGGAGGGCGATGCGGACGTAGTAGCTTAGTAGTTGCATTACTGATGCTGAAGAAGCTGATATAAAGAATAAGGAGATTAGAAACCAGTAGAATAGGTGTTTTAACGGGAATTCTTCTTCTATTTGGATGGTCGGTTCTCCTCTACGTGAGATTAGTTTTTTCGGTTCTCCTATGGTTATAAGTAGTGTTATGGCGCTGGTGAACATTATTGTTGAGGAAATATAGAATAGGATTGGGAATCCTTGGGCTTTGGTAGGGAAGTCGTAGAGTAGCCCTCCTGCGAAAACTCCTATGATTCTTCCAATGGCACCGATCGAGTTAAGTTGACCCATGATTGTGCCTCTTTCTGCTGGTTCTGTCATATCTGCAATTAGAGCTGACCAGCCTACGTTGCTCATTGACCAGAAGCTTTCTAGAAGGGTTAATCCAACTATTATTGTTATGGCGTAGAGAGTTTTAGCTTGTATGGGGTTTAAACCTGTGTAGATTGACCAAACTGTTGGTGATAGGAATATGTAGGCTATACCGGCGATGGTTTCTCCTACTACTATTAGTAGGCGTCGGACTCTAAGTTTGTCGCTTAGAGGACCCCAGATGAAGGTTTGGGTTAGTGAATTGGCTAGCATTGGTAGTGCTATGGCTAGTATGGCTTCTGTGAAGCTTCTTTTTAAAACTTCTAGCAAATATAGGGTGAGGAAACCGTAGAATAGGCCTCTTCTTGTCATAGCCATGAATTGGAAGCTTCCAAGCCCGGTTATTTCCCTTTTCCTCATTTCATCACCTGAAAGCATCAGATATTTGCAAATTATTTGAAAGTAGGTTTGGCTTCCCTATTGCATTATGATATTTTTAATTTTGGGGTAACGGTTTTTAGACTGCAAGTCAGTTCGCTAACGTGGGGGAAATTAGTAGAGGTTGCAGATTACTTACTCACGGTCTTTCTAAACTTTTTAAGTATTTTTGTAATATAATATGAACTTTGGTAATTTTAACCAAAATTAAAAAGTTGAACCATAGAGCATGAAAACTATTTAATGTTAATTATTCAATTTTTATAATGTTGATTTGGATTGTTAGTTTGAGTAGAGGATTAAAATGGTTGTTGGACAAGGAACAGAGGTTAGGAAGCATAGTAAACGGTTTTATCTAAGTTTAGTTGTAATTTTAATAGTGGGATTTACTCTTTTCTCAATATTTGTAAATATGTTTAGCAAGACAAGTAAAACTGTTACTATTCCAATTACATTTCC
>JAUQZC010000176.1 GCA_030587435.1 Candidatus Baldrarchaeota archaeon
CTATCTGGAAATTGTTCGAAAAGATCATCGACAAAATCTCCGATTTTAACCTTAGTTCCATCTGCCAAAGTAATTTCAAAGAAAGGATGATAAGACTGCTGTTCCATCGCTTCATGGATAGCCACCCTGTCCTGTGGGTTCATTTTGTCAAATTCGTCAATACATGCGACACCGCGATCTGAGAGCACTAGTGCTCCTGCTTCTAGACTCATTCCACCCGTTTCTGGGTCTCTTATTACTGCTGCGGTATTGTGAACTATAATTCCGTTGGCTATGAAATTATGGGTTTCTTTAACTGTTAGGTCGTAAACATAAGGAATATCTTTTGAATCTAAAATTTCTATGCTCTTTATTTTATCCCAGAATATGTCTGAATTAGCTAGTTTGTCGAGATATTCTATCACTTTCCTGACAAGTTCCATTTGAATACGGATCTGATTGATCTTAAGATTTAATTCGTGAACTAATTTTTTGTTTTTCCTATTTAGTAATGTTATTAGTTTTTCTAAAACGTCTAGAGGCACCTTTATATTCCTGTTCTTTCTTACGAAATATTCGTAGAACTGGCTTTTACTAATTCCTAAGCCTTTCTTAAGATCTTTCGATGTATAGCTTGATAAAGCAGCAGCTATCTTTTCTTTAATTTCATATGGTAAAGCTATTTTTACTTTTTTTGCTTCTGCATTTCTTAGATAGGCAACTATTTCCTGAAGTTTCCTTCTTGAGATACTACTTCCGTTGTATTTCTTCTTTAATTTCAGGTCGTAAAATTTACTGACTATTTCTAAGATTTGCCCGATTTTTGGAATAACATCTACATTGATGCCAACTTTTGTTCTTTTTGAAAGAACTTTTTCAAGCTTTTTCTTTTTCGCACCGTATTTAAAACCAATTAGGTCTCTAAACTTTTTCATATTCTCCCCATATATTGTTAGAACATACTTATCATGAATGGTTCTTATTACTTTTCTACGCCCATTTCTATCTGTAAATTCTTCGACTTTTCCTGTGGAACTTCTTTTTCTTAAGAAGGATATTATTCCGAATCTTAGCAATACTAATTGTATTTTTTTCGCTAATTTTTCACTTGTAGTATCAAATTCTATAATTGAAGATCCTCCTTCTCTCTCCACCACACTGGCGTCACAATCGAATAAACCAGAAATAAATGCTGCCAGTTTATTATTGGGTAGTGATAACATTACTTCACTCATATCTATTCTATGTGCCTTTGGAGATTCTGGTATTCCTAATTTTTTAAGTATGTAAGCCACTATTTTTGAATGAAACCTTAAGTAGGGTGTCCCATTTTTATCAATTCCCTCTTCGACGCTAGTCCCGAAAAGAACTTCAACTAGTTTTTTGAACTTATTTCTAAGTTCTGTTGAGGTATTTGAAAATCTTATTGAATATCCGCCATAATTTGTTTTTGAAATAGACCCATCTCCTGCAACTAAACCCGCAAAGTACATAAAATCTTGATTAATGTATTTTGGAAGCTTAATTTTACTTCCTCTTCTCTGTGAAAAGAAGGCTATATGGTTTGAAATCTCATCATAAGTGTATCCTGCCATTTTTGCTAACTTAATTAATTCACGTAGGGAAATATTGCCTTTTGCATTTGGGTTAACCCAATTGTAATAGAGTTTATCTTCATTTATTCCTAGTTTTCTGGCAAGTTCTCTCGTAGTTAGATTATATTTTGACTTAAGTTCTTCAAGAATTTTCTTAACAAAAGTCTTAGCTCCGTAAACAACTATGTTATCTTGATCTTCTATGAGTTCCAAGGTCAATATTTTTCTTCCCCTATGTTCTAGTTTTCTCGCAACTGCAACGTTGTCTCCCGATCTGAAATTTTTTGCTTCTTTCCATATTATTTTTCCGTTTTCGATAGATATCATCTTTGTTTCTGGTGTTAAGATAATTTGCCTTCCTGTTCTCGTTGTAATCTTTATTAGTCTTTCAGGTGATTTTAGCTTCCAAAACTCGTCTGATGGTCTTGTTGAAATGTTTAATGGATTTATTGTTTGTATTTTTACTGGATGCGCACTTTTAGCTACAAATATGCTGTTTTTAATATGCGTAAGTCCATCTTTTGCCTTCTCTTCAAAGAGAGTTTCTATTGGCAAAAGTCCCCTATCAAGTGCAACTAAAGTTCCTGGTGCTACGCAGAGTCCCGCTGCGGTTGAGCCTTTTCCTGATGTGTATATTCCTCTTGGGGCTATTCTTGCGACGTATCTTAGTAGCTGGCTTTTGGCGGTTCCTGGATCGCCTACTAGGAGTATGTTTGGTTCTCCTCTTATTCTCATTCCGTCTGGGAGTGTTTTTGGTACTCCTCCGAATAGTAGGAGTGCTATTGCTTCTTTTATGTCATCGTAGCCGTAGATTGATGGTGCGATAGATCGTATTATTTTTTTGTGTATCCATTGGTCTTTTGCTAGTTCTAGTATTTTTTGTTCTTCTTCTGGAGCTATTTCTAGTCTTTCTGCTTCTTTTTCGGTTAGTTCTACGTAGTTTGTTTCTATGAATACTCTGAATGTGGCTGTTTTTCTTCCTCGTTGCCCGAATTCTGGGGAGGTTTTTAATATGCCTATTACTGTTACCCGGTCTCCTGGTCTGGCGATGTCCACTAGGTCGTCTTTGAGGTAGGCATCAATGAAGCGGGGAAGTTGTCCTGGTGGTAGGTCTTCAGGTCTTTCTTGTACGCGTATTTTTTGCCAGTCGATAAATTTTGATTCTTCGACTATTAGTTTGAATGGTCCTTTTCTTCTACATGTTGGATTTGTACATTGGACAGGGGGGGTGTATTTCCCCTCTTCTTGGAGGACCACTATTTTTTCGTGGCATCGTTGGCATTCAAAAACAGCTTCAATTAGTTGTGGTTTTACTTCGCTTGCCCTTGTTATTATGCCATCTATAGCCACGAGTTGCC
>JAUQZC010000067.1 GCA_030587435.1 Candidatus Baldrarchaeota archaeon
GCTACATTACTGGAAGGAAAAGTAAAAACAGCTATATTACCGAAAATAAGTTCAATCGAAAAACTTCAGTTAGCACTTTAAGTACGGTGTTACTATGGCAAGGAAACTGTTAAACAAGCTAATAACGAATTTGAGTAAGGAGGAATTTTCGCAGCTTCTCAACTGTTTGTTTTTACGTATTCCCATAATAGTGTTCGGAGAAAATTCAGATACCATAAATATGTTTGTAGACTTCTTGGCAACCTTAATTCCACATAGGGAGCCGATTGTTTATTGGACTGACTTTGTAACCAGAGAGGAACATCTTCAGTTACTTAGTGCGGAGGAAAGAGATTATGATGTGAAAAGGGTTGTCATACTAATTTATACTCAATACGCAAAGAGGGCTCTTTCTGAATTTTCTGAGTTCAAAGGCTGCATAATAGGAGTGAAATCGACTTCTATGGCTTTGGAAGATGTTATAAAGATAATTCTTGGTAAAAATGATAGTTGCGGTGTTTTCTACGTTTCTAACTTGTTTAAATTTCGAATATACGGGAATATTAGCATGTACTTTGGGAAAATGCTTTCTGAACATGTAATAGAAAAAACAGGCGTGGCGATGGAAAGAATCAGGAAAGTATTAATAAAGAAATTAGGTAAAAAACAGCTGAATGAAAATATTTTAAAAATCTTGCTTGACTTTGATGTAGAAGAAGAAGCCATAAGGGAAGAAATATTAAAAGAAGAAATTTTGAAATTTGTACATGCTTGTAGAAGAGCCTTATATCTTCTTTCTAGAATTCGCCTTTTAGAACAGTTTCGTATCACTGGCAGAATATCAGGTAAAACACTACTTGAAACAATAGGTTATTTTCAAACGCCTCCCGAAGACATAATTTTATTTATTAAGGCAGAATGGGGTGAAGATTTCGAAAATATATTACAAAAGGGGAGATTATCTCATATAGAGGACTGGTTAAGCAGCTTATGGTGATTGTCTTGATCATAGATCATGAAAACAAGAAAATAAAAACAAAAATAGTTTATTATGGTCCTGCTATGAGTGGAAAAACTACAACTGTTAAAACCCTTTTTAAATTGTTCAATTTGGAAAATAGGATTAGTTCTATTGAAACTTCGACTGGACGAACTCTTTTCTTTGATTTTGGCAATTTAATTTTTAAGGCTGCTGAATGGACAATCGAAGTAAATATATGGGCGGCCACGGGACAAGATTACTATGTTGAAACTAGGCCTACGGTTTTGAGAGGGGTTGATGGAGTAGTTTTTGTTGCTGATGGTCAACGTAGTCTTTTAGGGGAAAATTTGAGAAGTTGGAGGGAGTTGAAGAACTTGTTAGGAGATGATATACCAGTGGTTTTTTGCTTAAATAAATGCGATTTAAAAGACATAATTTCTATTGAAGAAATCAAAAAGCATATTAATGTAAACAGTAACATTTGTTTTTTAAAGACTTCAGCTATTCGTGGAATCAATGTTCTTGAAGCTTTTAGATTGTTAATGGAAAGAATTTTCTGCAAAAAATAGTTTGGTTGTTTTTCTAGTAGTTTTTATTGCTACCTTTTAACTTAATTAGTGAGGGAACAATCATGTTCGACTATCTTCTTGTTACATTAAGTATTTCCTTAACAGGATTTTCGGCTTGCATACTGCTTAATTCAGGTTTAAAATATAGAAAAGTTGAAAACGCTACATTATATTTTAGTCTTTACTATCTTCTTGGATTTATAGGTCTAGTGGATATGACGCTTTGGTTTTTGGAAATAATAAATAGCAGAATATTTGCTATTGTTTGGTTTTGGTTAGGTGTATTTACCGGCGCAATTGGCTGGACTTTTCTAACACAATTTATGCGTTCAGAAAAACTGAGAAAAATCATTAAGTTTTACGTTTTATTCTCTATTGCAGTTATTTTAGTTTTAATTGCTATTTCAGGCATTAATATTATTGAAGCAGAGATTTTAAACACAGGACCCTCTCCGATCGTGTTTTCACTAGTGATGAAGTCTTATATTATAATAGGGGGAACTCTCATGCTTCTACTGATGTTCACTTCCGCTATTAAGACTAAGAGTAAGAGAATATCCCTCTTTACAACATGCTTACTTGTATGGACCATCGCTGATTATCTCTTACTTAACCACCATGCCTTCACATTATACTTAGCTCTTTATGCAGCGGTATCACTTCTTCTGCTTACTTCAATAAAAATATAACAAAATATTTTAGGAAATGTTGCTTCAAAGAAGGTGAAAAGCATAGATGTGCCTCACTTTAGTTTAAAGTGGTGTCCTTTTCTTTCTTTCCTCTTTGCTTCTAATTTTTACAACTCCATAATGAACTGCACATCTTATACAGAGGTATTGTGTAACAGCACTTCTCGGAATTATCGCACCCTGCTTTCTAAGCTCTCTGGCAAGCATAGGATCAACTAAGCTTCTGTAGCGTGTAATTTTTTTAGCTTTGTCTCTCGGTATACGTTGGCCACATTTAGCGCATTGAACTAGTTCTGTTCTACCCTTACCACCCTTAGAACGCCCACCACTTTTTCTTTTCTTAGGCAATACTATCACCCATTATCTAACAATATTCTAGGAGAATTGTGAATTAATATGTTTAAAAGGTTTCGGAACTTTTATTCAAGTTAGAGCGCAAAACCATATATGCGGAACATTTTGAATTCTTTTGCAAATATTTTTATATCTCTCTTTGGAGATAGAAACTTTAGTTTATTAACTTAATTTGATGTCATAATACACCCGACAATATTGTTTCACGATAATAAATTGTATAGATGGGAGTGACATATTTGAAAGAAAAGAAAGTTAAGGCTGTTCAACGTTTGAAAGATAAGCTTACTAAGGAAAATTTATGGCTTTACGTTCTGAGGCTTCTTCAAGAAGGACCTAAGTATGGATATGAGCTTAGAAAACAGATTAAAGAGAGATTCGATTTTTCTCCAGGAAAAGTTACGAGTTATACTGTACTTTATTTGTTAAGACGTGAAGGTTTAGTCAGAGTGAGGAAAGGAGAAAAGGAGGAAGGAAAACCAGCAAGAAAATACTACGAAATAACAGAGAAAGGAAAAGAAGCAATGAAAATGGCAAAAGAAGTCATAAGTGAACTTTTATCGAAGGTTTTTGATCTCACCTAAGATTTTTCCAAACATAGTATATTCTCTGAACCACAGTAAAATGTGATAATGCAACTAAAAGAATTACAGCATAATATATTGCTTTAGAGAAAAACACTTCCAAAAATGTGGCTAGTGCCAGTATAATTAACCTTTCCGGTCTCTCGGCTATTCCAATGGACATCGTCTCAACTCCAGCAGCTTCGCCGCGAGCTCTACAATAGCTTACTAAGAAACAACCTATAATTGCTAAAATACCCCAAAAGATATCACATAGTCCACTTAGAATAATAGAAGCAAGAATTATAGCATCACTATATCTATCCGCAACAGAATCGAAGAATCCGCCAAATGCTGTTATCTTACCAGATAATCTCGCTACAGCTCCGTCTAACGCATCCAATAGCCCTGAAACAAGTACCAGTATTCCAGCATAAAAAATGCATCTAAAATAGTAAAGAATACCGGAAAATATTGAGAATAACAGTCCTAGAAAAGTTAATAAATTTGGAGCGAATCCCATGTTAACTAGGATTTTAGCTGGTAAATTGAATAGTTTACTGACTTTATTTTTTATTTTGCTTAGCAATAAAAGGCCTCCTGATGGACTAATTTAAATGTACATCCGCGTTCTTAATATTTATGCTCACTCGATTGACCCTTAATCCCTGCATATGAATGCCATAAGGTTATAGAAGCACTTTATCTTAAGCGCATATGAAAGGATGTTAAATTTAATAATACTTACCTTTGTAATTTGCTTTATGGTGAAGAGATTTTCGTTAAAAGGCTTGTATTAATTAATAAATATGTGGGGATTTTAATGGAGAATGTAGGGCGAAAGATTTCAAGCGTAGAAATGGCTATTATTGATGAGAATTCCGAGTGGCTCGGAGTTCCAAGGTTACTTCTTATGGAAAATGCAGGTAAGGCGGTTGCTACAGAGATTTCAAAGAGAATTAATGTTAATGGTAAGAAAGTTGTTATATTGGCTGGATTGGGAAATAATGGTGGAGATAGTTTTGTAGCTGCAAGACATTTAGCACCTTTGGGAGCTAGTGTCTTTGTTTTCCTACTAGGAAAATCTAAAGACATTAGAACGGACGAAGCTAGGAGAAATTGGGAAACGTTAAAGAAGATGTTTTTAACAGTTAAGACCATTGAAATAAGATATGTCGAGGAATTAAAGAAATATGAAAGCGAGATAAAATCGGCAGATATTGTAATAGACGGTATGCTAGGTACTGGTGTAAGGGGGGAATTAAGAGACCCGTATCGTACAGCGGTTGAAATCTTTAACAAAGCAAGCGGATTAAGAGTTGCTGTAGATATTCCAACCGGTTTAAATCCAGATACCGGAGAAATTCACGGAGTTGCGGTGAAAGCTGATTTAACAGTAACTTTTCATGCTCTTAAAAAAGGTTTAGATGGTAAAAGAGAATATACTGGAGATGTAGTGGTTGCAAATATAGGAGTACCCCCGGAAGCTGAGGTAATTGTTGGTCCAGGCGACCTCCGCGCGGCTGTAAAACCTAGAAGACCTGAAGCAAAGAAAGGAGATTTTGGCAGAGTTTTGATTGTTGGTGGGAGTAATCTTTATACTGGTGCCCCAGCCCTTTGCGCTATGGCAGCTTTAAGATGTGGGTGTGACCTTTCCATAATAGTGGCCCCAGAAAGTGTAGCCAGTAGTATTAGAAGTTTTTCGCCAAACATTATTGTTCACACTTACTCAGGTAATGCATTTACATTGAATGCCTTTACTACTGTAATTCCTTTAGTTGAGAAATGTGATACAATAGTAATAGGTCCAGGTTTGGGGACAATGGATGAAACTTTTGAGGCTTGTTTGAAGTTATTCGAGATTGTGAAAGAAAAAGGGAAAGCATTGGTTGTAGATGCTGATGGATTAAAAGCACTTTCAACATCTCCCACCATACTTGCGGGGGCAAGAGCTGTATTAACTCCCCATGCTGGAGAATTTAAAGGCCTTGTAAATCTCGACATTACTAAACTACCGTTTAAAGAACGAATAAAAGAAGTAAAGAAAGCTGCGAAACAATTAAATCTTACCATACTCTTGAAGGGCCACTGGGATATAATAAGTGATGGGAATAAAGTAAAAGTTAATATAACTGGTAATCCAGCCATGACTGTGGGAGGAACTGGGGACGTGCTTTCGGGCTTAGTAGCAACTCTCTTAGCATGGAAGAATGAACCGTTTACAGCTGCTTCGGTTGCGGCGTTCATTAATGGAGTAGCTGGAGATTTAACAGCGCAGGAAAAAGGATATCATATCGTTGCAACAGATCTCGTCGACAAAATACCAGAAGTCTTCAAAAAATTTGAGATAAATTAATTTTATTTCACAATCGCAGCTGTAGATCCTGGAGATCTATTTGATCTACGTTTTTGAATCTGTTCAAAACTTTTCAAATTTTACATGTATCGTTATCAGTACAACTACCAATGCCGCTACAGCTATCGGTATCCATAGGTGAAGCGGTAAACCGAGCGGTAGACCCCACCATGGTCTTTCCATTAAACTTGAAAATTCTGGATCCAATAGGTGTAAGGCTGATATTGCATAGAACGTTGCTTCCATGGTTGTTTCATCCTCAGCAATGGGCTCTTCTGCTGTTGAATTCACTAGGCTGAAACCACCAGATGTTCTTTGGCAACTTAGTATCCAGTTTATTATCTTGTTTTTATTATCGCCCAACTGGTCTATCGCACCGACCGTATACAGGACGTCTATAGCTAAATATATTGTAAAGAGGGATCCTATGCCTGATCCTGGGACTTCTTCGAAACATCCATTGGGAAGCATCCTGCTTAAAACCCATGATACTAGTTGCTCTTTATTTATCCTATTGTCTTGAAGAGCCCCCGTAAGGTTTAGAAGTTTTACAGCAGCGTATGTTTCAGAAAGGGAGGAAGCGTTTTCTTCTACGGAAAAACCTCCATCGGGATTTTGAAGAGAAACTAACCACTCTGTTATATTGTAACTCATTGTGTTCCAGAGTGTTTTATTCAGTATGTAGATGATTGAGAGAGCATAATATGTTGTCCACAACGACTTCTCTGTGCTATCAGGGTATATGGTATAGAGATGGTCTGTGTTACATTTCATTACCCAGTTCACAATGCGATCTTCTTCTAAATATTCTGAATAGTCTTTATCGATAAGAAGAAAAGTTTTAAGCCCAAAGTAATTGCTGTATATGGTTATATCTCCATCCTTATCATATCTAATTAAACTATAATCTTCTGATTTCGAATCATGAATTATTAGAGTGCCATTGATCCATTCAGCAATTTTGTCCTTCTTTATCTTTCCAAACTTATTTAAAAGTTTTAACATGGTAAGAGCTTCAAAAGTAGCTTCAATGTTTGGTTTATCTTTTTGAAACGATTTAAAACCTTTCTTGTCTTCTTGTAAATCTAAGATATACCTGACTATGGCATCTTTTCTGGTGCTAATTAAGGCCGAAGCCTCTACTATAAAGAACGAACTTGAACACAATAGCATTGCTATTAATACCACAGCAAGCAATTTTATCTTCATCCGTCGATCCTCCGCATATTTAGTGTCACTTGAGTAGTTATCAAGAAATTGAAATCGCCCTACTTAATTTTTTCCATAACTCTGTACCTTACTTTAAATATTCATAAGCACTGATTGCAGCGACCGTACCCTCTCCTACGGAAATTGCAATTTTTAGAACTCCGCTTGTTACATAACCAGCAGCAAATACCCCGGGTACGTTCGTTCTTTGTTTTTTATCGACAATAATGTATTTGTTATTATCAATAGTTACTCCGATTTCTTGGGCAACCCTGCTTTCAGGTTCAAGACCTAAGCTTACAAAAACGCTGTCCACCTTTAACTCTTTAGTTTCATTGGTTGTTTTATCAATTAACGTCATTTTTTTAATGGAAGAGTCTCCGCTAATAGCTGTAACATCAGTGTTCCAAAAAACATCGATGCCGCTTCTCATTACCTTTCTTTTTAGGAGTGCAGTTGTATGCAGTTCATTATCGCTACATATCAAATATACAGTTTCAGCGGTGTCAGCAAGCATCAGAGCATTAAAGACTGCTATGTCACCATTACCAACAACTGCGATGCGTTTTCCTTTAAATAACATACCACTTGATGCCGTGCCATAAAAAACATTTCTTCCTGCGTATTTTTCTTCTCCTGGGATTCCAAGTTTTTTATATTTTCCTCCAGTAGCTATGATTAAGGCTTTAGCAAAATACATGTCTTTGGAGGAGACAATTCTCTTTTTTCCATGGAATATGTCGATTTTTAATACTTCTTCCAATTCCTTAATCTTTGCGCCGTTTTCGAGGGCCTGTCTTTTCATCGTATTAATAAGTTCCATACTACTAATTTTTACGATACCTGGGTAATCTTCAATAGTTCGAGTGTCAAGAACTTTGCCACCCACATTTTTGCTTTCTAGGACCACGGTTTCAAGTCCTAGTCTAGCCCCATGAATAGCTGCAGAGAGACCCGCAGGCCCTCCGCCGATGATCACAAGATCTATCTCTGCAGACACCCACAGATCCCCCCTTAACTGCATACTAACTTTATCATTTCACTTTAATAAGAGTTATTAGGGCATACACCTTCCACTAAAACAACTTACCGTATTAATGTCAAAGTATTATTACTACCCTAAGAACAAAGGGTTTGATTTTAATCTATAGCTCTGCTGTGTTAATTTTGGATGTATTAAAGTGATTTTTGGGTCTTATAAGACGTCTTAGGAATTGTTTTGCATGTTTAAGCTCTGCTAGTCTACACTCTACAGCTAAATCTCCTATTTGCCTATTTTATTTTAATGAATAACTTCATAAACTTTCGTAACAATAATTTTGTAAAACTTAAAATCCGTCCCTTAATGCGGCGGTGATTCAATGGTAAGAATTTTTGTTGAAAGTGTTCATGTAATATTTAAGCATTTAGTTAAGGTGGGTCCTTCAATTCCTGTTCAAGTGTTTATTGACAAATTATCGAATTTAGGTTTTTCTTATACAACTAGAAAACTTATGGTTCCTCCCTTGCCTCAACCAGTTCCACAACCTCCAAGCGAACTTGTTGAATATCTTTTTAAGCGTCCTTCGGATGCTACGTCTCTAATAGTTGTAAGTGAAAAGGGGTTTGTCGTTGATACTAGATCTGTTCAAACAGCTTTAGATCTTTTTTGGACTTCTCACGGGATATTGCGTGAGAGTCTTAAAGAGAGATTTAAAACTATAGTTCCACAAATGCAACTTTTAGCAACTATTCAAATTTATAGTGAGATAAGCCCTTTGAAGATAATTCAAGATATGTTAACACCCAGATTATTGAAAAAGAAAATTACAATGAAAAAAGTGCTTTCTCCGATGGCTATAGAGTTATGGACTGGTATCCCCAAGGATGAAAGTGAATGGTATATTGTTCGTTTAGAGCCTTTTAAAGGGGATCCCTTTAGAAGAATGCTAATGAGAATCACTTATAAGCATCAAAGCGTTGGGGAAGCTGTAGATTTTCTTGAAAAATTAGAGACTTACTCGATAAATCTACTTCAGAAAATAGTTAAAGAGACGAAATAAAATGAAGTTTGTTAATATGTTTTAGCTATTGCAGCCATCTTTTTAGTCTCTCTACCACATATAGGGCAAACTTCGCTCTCAGCTAGGTTAGCTAAGTCTTCTGACATCACAACACCTAGCACGTCCCCATCTACCTCTTCGCATATTTTTAGTCCACATTCATCACTTTCACACCATGGAATTAAGGCGATACCACGTCTATTTTGAATAATTTCCCTAGCTTCTTGCAGGTTTTTAACTCTGAATATTCTTCTTCTAAATTCTTCCCATGCTCTTTTCCTAAGGTTTTCTTCAATTTCGGTGAATATTTCTTTTACAACCGTCGTTAAATCACCTATCGAGTATGTTTTTCTTTCGAATGTATCTCGTCTTACAATTGTTACTTGGTTATTTGCAACGTCTTTTGGCCCTATTTCTACTCTAACAGGAATCCCTCTAAACTCCCAGTCGTAAAACTTCCTACCAGGGCTAATGTCTCTTTCGTCAAGAAACGTTCTGATGCCCCCTTGCCTTAAGATGTCAAGAACTTTTCTACACTGTTGAAGAACTTTTTCTTCCTCTCCCTTATAGATTATTGGCACAATAACTACTTGTATTGGAGCTATCGAAGGAAGGAAAATAGCTCCTCGATTGTCTCCATGTATTGCTACTATTGCTGCAATAACTCGTTCAGAAATACCGTAACATGTTTGATAAGCAAATTGGTGCTTTCCATTTACATCTTCATATGTTAGCTCGAAAGCTTTGGCAAAATTTTGCCCAAGGTTGTGTACGGTTCCTATTTGCATTGTTCTGCCATCGGGCATCAAGGTGTCAAAGGCAATACTATACTCCGCGCCTGCAAACTTATCGAAGCTGGGTCGTCGACAAATTATGTAGGGAACTCCTAGCTCATTAAAAAACTTGCTGTAGACTTCGACAGCTTCTTTAACTTGCTTTTCAGCTTCTTCCATAGTAGCATGTACGGTGTGAGCTTCTTTAAATGTGGTTACTTCACGTACCCGTATTAATGGTTTTGTAGCCTTTGTTTCATATCTAAAAATATTTACTATTTGATATACTTTAATTGGCAGATCTGCATGACTGTGTACCCATTTTTTGAACATGCTGTACATGGCTGTTTCGCTTGTGGGTCTTAAAGCAAGTTTTTTCTCCAGTTTTCTTAATCCTCCGTGGGTAACCCAGTATACTTCTCCTTCAAACCCTTTTATATGCTCTTTTTCAAGGCCAAGAATATCTTCGGGTATGAGAAGGGGGAATAATACTTCTTCATGCCCTGTATTATTGAGAAGCCTTCTAATGATATCTAGAACATATTTCCTAAGTTTAAATCCGTACGGACGCCAAACATAACATCCCTTAACTGGATATCTTGTATCTACTAGTTCAGCGTCCATAATAATGGTTCTAAACCATTCACTGAAGTTCTTATACTTATCAAATGCTTCTTTTTCTTCCATCTTAATAACCCCAAGTTAGTGCCATATACTTAGTGAGGGTTTGAAATCCTTTCTTTCCTTTTAATACAGTTTTAATTTAAATTTTTCAGCAACAATATTTAACTAATGCTTTTGCCAACCATTGCTTCAAAATATGACGTGAAACTTGTTAGATTACCTTTCTTATACGGTTTAGAAGTTGTCTAGCTCTTTTGTATATCATATGCTTGTCAGGGAAACCTGTTGGACCGGGAAATTCAACAACGAACGATGCTGCTGCTGTTGCAGCTGCAACGGCCCATTTTACATCGTGGGAAACTTGATATTCCAAGGTGAAAATGACCGTATATACATCGCCAGCACCAGTACTATCAACGAGTTTACTTGGCTTGATTGTTGGAGCGTAGAAGACTCCTTCTCTTGTACCTATATATGAGCCTTTTTCTCCTAGAGTTACTAAGGCTATGTCTGCGCCCATTTCCACGAGAGTTTCAGCTGCTTTGCTAGGTAAATTCGTTTTAGCGATGACTTTGGCTTCGTAAATGTCTGCATGAACAACATTTACAAGCTTTAAGAAACGCTCTGCTTCATTCCATTCTGAAAGAAATACTTTACCTGTTTTATCTATTTTTCTAACATATCCCTGTACATCAAGAGAAATGTACTTGTTTTTAGAATAAATTTTCCTAAGGGTCGAGAGAGGAATTTCATTAATAACGGAACCTATGTGAAATGTTTTTGCGTTCAAGCATGGTTTGCATAGATCGTCTGGTAATATTGGTTCACATCGATCCATTAGAAAAAGGGTTCGTTCACTATTCTCATATATTAGTTTAAATTTTGTTGTCGGCGCTGAAACCTGCTTAACGCATGTCAAATTTACTTCCCTTTTTATTAGGAAAGAGAGAAGATTTTCTGGAAAATCTTTTCCTATCTTGCTAACTAATAAGGCTTTAGCACCGTAGGTTTTTGAAGCTAAAGTACTGTAAGTTGCAGCTCCTCCCACAGATCTTGCCTGAAAACTTCCTCTTTTTATTTCATCTATTACTATATGGCCTAGAATGGCTATGTCGTACATTTTTATCTCCCATTTCATTGATTGTTTAGTAAGCCATTTTAACTTGGATGAATGTTTACTAAGATTAAATAGTGCTTATCCTAATTTTGCTATCTTAAGAACCCTAAAATTTATTTGGAATGGAAAATATTCACTAGACTGTTAGCATCGACATGAGGGTGATTTGGGTGAGAATAATCTTACTTGGTCCACCTGGCTCTGGAAAGGGAACCCAAGCTAAACTTCTTTCGAAGAAATATAGTATACCTCATATAGCTATGGGAGATATTTTGAGAGAAGAGGTTGCAAAGAAAACGCCATTAGGGGAAAAAGTCAATGTATATATGAGTAAAGGGGAACTTGTCCCAGATGAAATTGTTATAGAAGTTTTGAAAAAACGATTACAAGAAGCAGATTGCGTAAATGGATTTATTTTAGATGGGTTCCCAAGAACTTTAAACCAAGCCAAGGCTTTAGATAATATGTTAAACGAATTAAACCTTAAAATTGATGCTGTTATCTATATCGATGTCCCAGACGAGGAGATTATGAAACGTTTATCGCTTCGAAGAACATGTAAGGTATGTGGAAGAATTTATAATTTACATTATAATCCGCCTAAACAGGATGGTAAATGCGACGTATGTGGTGGAGAACTAATTATTAGAGATGACGATAAACCAGAGGTCATAAAAAATAGGCTCAAGGTATATAATGATCAAACAAAGCCTTTAGTTAACTACTACGAAACTCATAAGTTATTGATTCGTATTAATGGTGTAGATCCTATAGATAAGGTGTTCCAACAAATAGTTGAGAAATTAAGCCTTAAAAAAAGGTTAACTGAATAATTTAGAATTGCAAATCGATGGGTGATTTTGTGGAAAGAAAAATCAATGAAATCGTTAAACACCCAGAGATGGTATCTTCTCTGACTCCAAGAGACATAGAAGACATTATTCAAATGGCTTCTAACCTGTTTAGGGCTGAGAATTCTCTTTTGGAAATAGAAGGAAATAATATTTTATTTGTCGGCGACACCCATGGAGACTTTAATTCAACTAGGAAACTCGTGAAGTTATTTCTAACTGGAAAGTGCAATTATATTGTTTTTCTAGGAGACTACGTCGATAGAGGAGCTTACCAGATAGAAAATATAAACTATGTTCTATGCTTAAAGCTCTTCTACCCGGAAAATGTAATCTTACTTCGTGGTAATCATGAGACGCCTCTTGCAAACCTCCATTATGGTTTCTATTACGAAGTGCTACAAAAATTGGATAAAAAATTCTATGATTTATATAGTGAATTATTTGCAAAAATGCCTTACGCAGTTTTGGTAAACAACCATGTATTGGCATTGCATGGAGGCATCGCAGAAAGTTTGAAAAATATTCAACAAATCAAGGGTATAAAAAAGGACTTAATTGATGTAAGAGACCCTATGGTTCTTCAGATATTATGGAACGATCCAAGCGACGATGTTCTAGGTTTTCAACCCAGTATGAGGGGGCCTGGAATAAGAGTTTTTGGTAAGGACGTATTTGAAGAATTTGCCATGGAAAATGATATAGAACTTATGATTAGGGCTCATGAAGTATTTCCTGAGGGATATCGCTACTTTTTTGGAGGGAAATTGCTCAGTATCTTCTCGGCCAGAAACTACGTCATCCCTGTGAATGCTAAAATTGCCGAACTAACATCAGAAGGAAAAATTAAGTTAATAGATGTTTGAATTATTAGCTTGCTTTTTCCCGTCATCTGACATTTTTAGCGCAAATCTTAAATATTCTTATTATTTTCAATTTTTTATTGATGCGAAATGGAGGGAGAAAGTGAGGAAAACTCCGATGATCGAGGGAGGGAGGAAATAAGTCTACATATTCCTCCCTACATGTTTTCACCAATGACCTCTATCATTAGAAACCATAATAGATTAAGACTCTAGTCTAATCATCATCGGGTTTGATCGTAATTTTACTTTGTTATAACTGCCAACTACTATCAAAAAGTTCAAAGCTAATTAACCAAAGATACTTACAAGAAGCTGTTGGTGATCACTGAAATTTAAACTAGATGAACTGTAGGAGACTGGAAAGGTGTATAATGTAGTTGATAAAGATGAACAGTTTAAAAAAGATGAGACATTCGGTTTCCCGGTACCAAAAATCTTAGAAAGAGGTTTTAAAGTTTTAAATATGAAGGATATAGATATAACGACGATTCTTTGGGCCTTAACAGGTTTAAACTACACGGCAGTGAAAGTGCTTGAAATGCTTTTAAATGAAACCTTGACAGTCTTAGAAATCTCTAGTAGGATTGATAAAAGTAGGAGTTGGGTTCAGAAACTGCTTGGCTTACTATTTAAGTATGGACTTGTTGAAAGAACTTGGGTGTCTAGCCAACAAAAATATTTTTATAAAATTTCGAACAAAGCTGCATTCTTTAATGCGCTTAAACATATTTTGAATGAAGTTTATAGAGAAGTTATTAAGTTTTTATCTAAAGATTCTAGGTTAAACACTAAATAAAATATGATAGAAAATTGTATACGTTTAATCTAGGTTAAGTAGGTATAGCTTTAATTTTTCATCGAAACTTCGTTCTAACGGCTCTTTCAACTTTACTAGGAATATCTCGCATGTAACGGAGATTATAGACCCTGGAAGTAAGTGTCCACCAAAAGCTGCACCATCTCTCCTCGAAACTATAATATGTGCATGTACAAACGGTTTTCCTTCTTTAAGGCTTACATTGCCAAGTAAGCTAACTATTTCTAATTCGCCTTCCATGTTGATTTCCTTGTATTTTCCTTCAACAAATATTCCCATCTTCACTTTGTTTAGAGCTCCTATACCCGTGAAGAAGCCAGCTTTAATGTTTTCCTTCTTAACTATCGAGCTTAGGGCTTCTAGTAGATCCTCGCCCTTTTCTAATTTTACAACTAGAACTTCACTGACTTCATTTTTCTTTACTTTCACCTTAGCCACCTCCAAATAGATGTATTAAAATATGCGTTAACTCGTTATTAATAATTTGAGGAAAATTTATACTCTACTTAGTGCCTTAATATTTGGGGATGAACTTTACTATGAAAAAAGCAGTCCAAAAGAGGTTAACTGAATATATCAATAAGGGAGAGGACAAGTCCTTAGATGAAGTAGAGACGGAGGAAGTTATCGAAGAAGAAGCCATCTATGAGGTTGAAACATCTTTCACAAATGATAATGAGAAGGAAATTGCTTCTGGTATTTTACTTTCTGTTGGTTATGATGGGGCAAAAGGCTGCGCATACGCTAAATTGTATAATCCAGAAAATAGGAAGATCTTCATATGGTATGATGAAGAAAAAACCCATAGACCATATCTCTTAACTGACTTAAGTAGAGAAGAACTTGAAAAAATACCCGATGTCATAAATCATAAGGGTTTAATAGGTTTTGGAGAAGTTGAAAAATACGATCCACTTAGGGATCAATGGGTAAAAATGACTAAAGTTATTGCAGATGACCCGCTTTCCATTGGAGGTAAGCCTAACTCACTTAGGGAACTTCTTCCTTCAGACCAGTGGGGTAAAAGAGCGTGGGAAGCAAAAATAAGGTATCATCACTGTTTCACATACGATAATAATCTGATTCCAGGCATGCCATATATTGAAAGAGATAAAAAATTACAATTAATTAAAGTAAGAATTCCCGAGAATGTTAAAGAAAATCTTTTTAACCTCCTGAAAAGCGAGGATATTGAATATGGTGATATTTTAGACAGGTACTTACCCGTATTTCTTTACCCAGTTCCTCATATTGATAGAGTAGCTATTGACATTGAGGTTTTTACACCTAAGTTAGATAGAATTCCAGATTCTAAGGAAGCCGAATATAACATTATCTCAGCTGCATTTGCATCAACAGACGGTCTAAACAAGGTTTTTGTCTTAAGACGTGCAAATCTTGAGAGTTCTAAAAAAGTTGAGGATTTACCTAGCAATGTTGAAATTATTTATTTCGATGATGAAAAAGAAATGATTAAGGAAATTTTTAATGTAATTAATCAATATCCTATAGTTATTACGTTCAATGGGGATAACTTTGACTTAAGATATCTTTATCACAGGGCAATTAGGCTTGGATTTAAAAAAGAGGAAATACCCATTGAACTTACTAAGGACGAAGCTCACGTAAAATATGGTGTTCACATAGATTTGTATAAATTCTTCTATAATAATGCGATTAAAGTGTATGCGTTTGGTAATGCCTACAAGGAAGTTACATTGGACACTATAGCAAAAGCTTTGCTAGGAACCAGTAAAGTTGAGATAGAGAAGCCCATATCAGAACTTTCACTAGAAGAATTAGCACACTATAACTACCAAGATGCAAAAATAACTTTAGATCTTACAACTTTTAACAATAACTTAACATTAAAACTTATCATATTGCTAATGAGAATCTCGCGTCTACCCATGGAAGATCTTGTTAGACAAGGTGTATCCAGTTGGGTTAAAAGTCTTTTCTACGCTGAACATAGAATACGAAACTATTTGATCCCCAGACCAGAGGAAATAACAGGACTAAAGGGAACCGTTGATACAACCCCGATCATTAAAGGCAAAAAATATAAAGGCGCTATAGTAGTTGAGCCAAAACCCGGAGTACACTTTAATGTCGTTGTATTAGATTTCGCGTCTTTGTATCCCTCAGTTATTAAGAAGTATAATCTTAGTTACGAAACTGTTAGATGTGTCCATCCAGAGTGTAGAGACCAGAAGGTTCCTGAAACCAACCATTGGGTATGTAAGAAACGTAGAGGATTAACTTCTCAGATAATAGGTTTCTTAAGAGACATAAGAGTTAAATGGTTTAAACCTATGAGCAAAAACAAGAATCTGTCTGATGAAGTACGAAATTGGTATTCAGTAGTTCAGCAAGCACTCAAAGTGTTTATTAACGCATCCTATGGAGTTTTTGGTGCAGAACACTTCCCCTTCTACTGCCTGCCAGTTGCGGAAAGCACTGCTGCGATAGGGAGATATGCGATTATGAAAACTATTAAAAAGGCTAAGGAACTTGGAGTGGAAGTAGTGTACGGTGATACTGATAGTGTTTTTCTAAAGGAACCTAGCGAAGAGAAGATTAGAGAATTGATTAGGTGGAGTAGTGGAGAACTTGGAATCGAATTGGATGTTGATAAAGTTTACAGGTATTTGGCTTTATCTCAGAGGAAGAAGAACTATCTGGGAGTATTTGATGATGGAAGTGTTGACATTAAAGGTTTGACAGGTAAAAAGAGGAATACACCGATATTTCTTCAAAAAGCCTTTATGGAAGTTGTGAGAGTGTTAGGAGAAGTAAAATCTGCGGAGGATTTTGAAAAAGCTAAGGAAAAAATACGAGAAATAGCACAAGAATGTTACAGAAAATTAGAAGAAAGAAAATACTCACTTGAAGAACTAGCTTTCAAAGTGCAACTTACTAAGCCATTGAAACAATATGTTAAAACGACGCCTCAGCATGTGAAAGCTGCAAGAATGCTTGCAGCTCAAGGAAAAGATATAAGACCTGGCGATATAATAACTTTTGTGAAAACTAGAGGGGTACCTGGTGTTAAACCTGTTCAATACGCCTCAATATATGAGATAGATATAGAAAAATACAAAGATCACATAAGGACTACATTTGAGCAGATTCTGGACGCGCTAGGAATAGATTTTAGCGAAATTGTTGGTATACGTAGTCTTGACATGTTTATCTAACTTTTAACATGCTAAAAATTAGTTGACCCTCTATTTTAGGTTACCATTCTTCCGCATTTATAGCAGAATTTGGCATCCGAAGGTAACTGAGTACCGCAATACATACAGAATTTTGTTTCCGAAGTATAGCTTTCATTGTAACCCTTTGTTGATAGGTTAACTTCTCTTGATGACTCCTTGTCTTGAAAGAGAAGTCTTAAATCCGTAGAGCTCTCTGTTTGGTGATTTTGTTCAGATATATGGCTTATTTGAGGAATTTCAATCTTCTCTTCAGAAATTTCTGAGCAAAAATGTCCTTTAGCATATTCTATTATTCTCTTATGACATTCTTCCTTCAGCTTACGGTAATCTTCATGAGTTAATCCTAATAGTTCTAAAGCTTTGTCACGATTTATACATCGCTTTTCTAGGCTACAACAATAAGCTAAGCTCCCGTAACAGGTTAAAGCCATAGCCTTTTCTATAACAGATTTGAAAATAGGTTGTATTCTTTCTCTACCAATAATTAAATCACTGCCATCCACTTTGATTTCAACTAAACTCTGATTTAAAAGCGCTCTTAGAACTTTTTCAGCAGGATAAGCTCTACCACGAATAATAATAGTTCCTTTGGCCTCCGAAGTTTCTTCCATTACTTAACCACCAGTTTTAGGTTACTAAGCTAATATAATTAAAATTTCGTATTACACAATTTGTCTTAATGAAATTTGTATAAAGCTAAACTTATATAAATCTCTTATTAAATGTGCTTTCCATATTTTTAAAACGGAAATAGTCTTATCAAAATCGAACATATGTAGTTATCTAGAATATAGGAGGGGCCTTTTGGTGAGAAAAAAGTTAATATCCTGCCCAAAGTGCGGATATCAATTTGATGTTTCTTATGCAAGAGCATTTGCATGCCGCGGGTGCCCATTCTCAGCCATAGGAGACTGCGGTTATATTAAATGTCCAAAATGTGGATATGAATTCCCATACCCTACCTATTAATTCAAGATAGTTTAATTTCAGTTTATGTTTCTTCTTTTGAGGCAATAAACTCTGCAACGCTGACATTACCTTCCTTTCTAACAATGACTCTGGGTATTTCTTCTTTTCTGTCTATCTCCATATGAGTTATAAGGAAAATCTGTTCGAATCCTTCGTCTTCAACTAGTTGATCAACTACTTCTTTTCTCCTAGAGACATCTAATCCGCCAAGTGGCTCATCTAAAAGTACACAGCGGATTCTTGGTGTCTTTTGTGGGCTTTCTTTCAGAGGTTTTATTCTAGACATTGTTTTGGAAATGCCAAGTCGTAGAGCTAATCCTACTGCAGTTCTGTCCCCAAAACTTAGCATATCTTTACTTTTAACTATGCCGTCGCTTTCATCTAACACTGTTAGCAATATTCCTGAACCTCTTTCGCCAGTTGGTTTGGTTGGGACTAAGTCGACATTTGAATATTGTCCACAGGTAAACCTTAGTAAATAGCTTGCCGCAGTGTGTTTTATGGTTCCTAGGAGTCTTTTTTGTACAACCCATTGGGAGAGGAAGTTCTTCATTAAGACTCTTCTAAGATGTATGAGATGCTGTAGAATCTTTTTGTTTTCTTTGATTTCTTTATCTATTTTTATCATTTCCTCTTTTTCTCTTTGCAATTCGTCTATTTCTCTTTCTATTTTGCTAATATCTTCAATTAATTTATCGATTTCGGTTTCTTTTCTTGCATATTCTTCGTTAAGGCTAATAACGTATTGATGGAGCTCCTTTAAATTCTTGAAATTAAATTTGGCAAGTATTTCTTGAACATCGGTGTATCCTTCTTTACTTAGCATTTCCTTAAGTTTATTCTTCAGATCTGTTAGATTCTTTTTGTTGTTTTCAAGTTCTTCCAATCTTTTTTTCAGCAGCTTTAGATTGCTTTTCTCAACTAATATTTTTTCTTTTTCGATACGTGTTTTACTGCGTTCCTCCTCTAAAACATTTCTTTTTTTGACTAGGTTTTCGATAGTTGAGTTGTTTTCTTCTATTTCCCTTTCATAATGGCTTACAATGTCTTCCATTTTCTCTTTAGATAGCAGTGTTCCGCATATTGGGCATCGGTATTCAAATTCTCCTTCTTCAACTTTCTCTGCCTTTTGTAATTTGCTGATTTTATCTTTTAGTTCCCTGTTGAGTCCATGTAGTCCACCTATTTCTTCGCTTAGCTTACGAACCTGCTTTTCAATGTTTTCAAGTTCTTTTAGTTTTTCTTGAAGTAGTTGATCTCTCTTGCTTATTTCGTCGTCTAAAACTTTCATTGAGATTTCGCAGGTTATACCCATGTTCTTTGCAGATTCCTCTATATTCTTACTCATCGATACCAATTGTTTCTGGAAATCCTCAATGCGAACCATGGTGGCTTCTATTTCTCTGATAAAATTAGGGTTAGGTAGTTCATTTATTTTTGTTTTCAATCCTTCTAGTTCACTTTTCCTTTCTTTCAGCCTTGATTTCTTACTTTCTAACTCGTCGTTCTTTTCTTTAAGCTGTTTTTCTATTCTTTCGATCGGAACATATTTGCTTTGCAGTTCATTGAGTTTTTCGTTTAAAAGATTCTCCTCCTTTTTTAGTACATCATTTACTTTTTCCAAAAGATCTAAACTATATACTTTTGAAATTAGTTCTCTTAGACTTGCTGGGGATGCAACTGCTAGTTCGTTAACTTCGCCTTGCCGCACCATAACTGTACTAAGGGCTTGTTTGTAATCTATTTGGAGAACTTCTTGCATTTTTTTGCTGACTTCCCCAGATTTGGATGCAATATCAACGAATTTTCCTTTGCTTTCATCGTATTGATATAAAACTACTTGCATGCCTGTACTTCTATCATAGGATCTATCTATTAGGTACCTTTTTCCATCAACTTCAAATTCAACCATTACACGACAGTGCCTTTCTCCAAATTTAATTAAGTCTTCATTTTTTACTCCAATAGCTGTTGGTCCCCATAAAGCCCATATGATGGAGTCAAGAATAGAAGTTTTTCCGGTGGAATTTGGCCCTTCAATTAAAATTAACCCTCTTGGGAAAACATCGTTTTCGTTTGGTAAAATCAACTTTTTGTAAGGTTTAAAATTTATTAATTGAATCCTGCGTATTCTCATTTTAATTCTCCTCAAAAGAATTCATCTAATGTTCCCTTCTTTGGCACTACACGTTTTACCTCTTTTTTCGGCATCTTTTCGGATTGCTTTTGTATTGCCTTAGATATTTTGTCTTCACTTGGCTTACCTAGAGCTTCTTTGATCGCTTTGGCAGCTAGTTTAGCAAGTAAGTTGATGTCGTATCCTTCTTCGATTTTTTGGGTTTTTAAAAATTCTTTGAAGTCTTTTTCAGGGTCTTCTATTAAATATTCCTTTTCCTCTGCTATGTAGGCTAGAGCAGTCCAAGTTTTTTCAACGCTTTTCCAATCCCATACGAATTGAGCAATGTTAAATTTATTGTCTTCGAATAGCTGCTTCCTCAGATATTCAAGCATTGAGTTAATTTTCCAAAGTGATGACATTAAAGTTCTTCCTTCGAAGACAACTTTGACTCTGGCGGCTGTAAATGGATCCCAACCAGATTGAAGACCGTATTCAGCTAATTTTGATAAAACCGTGTTTTTAATGTTTTCAGGGGTATCGCTGGTGTCTATTTTAATTTTATCGACTATCATGGGTCTCGGAGATTTTATCGGTATTTTACGAATTAAGGGCTTTTCTCCTTCTTCAACTTGAACTATAAGGAAGCCCTTTTCATCTTCATATTCGTCAAATCTCCATCGTTCAGTGCTTCCAGCATACCATGCATTTTCACTTAATTTCTCCATTTTGTGATTATGGCCTAAGGCTATGTAATCGTAGTCAAGTTCCAAAATTCTTTTGTTTAAAGTATTATCAAGGGTCATGCCGTGAGCAACTGCAATGTTTGGCCCTTCACCTATTTCAGGTTTCTGAATATTCACGATCCAAGCGTTAAATAATTCAGTAGCTTGAGATTTACGTAAAATATCTGGATTTATATAGGGGAAAGCGTAAATATTCGTATCTTTGATTTTAAACTTTAGAGGGATCTTTTTTACGAGGGCGGTTCTTAAATCCCAGGTGGTTGCTGCAAATATGTAGTCTTCAAACACGATTTTTAACGTGTCAAGGGTTGAGGATCTGTAGCCCATAAATGAACCATGATTTCCATCAATAACGACCATGGGGATTTTTGTTTCTTCAAAAAACTCTTTTAAAGTTTTATAGACAAGTTCTCTTGCTACTTCGGGCGGCGGATGAGGATTTCTATCCCAAGGAGAGTCGAAAAGATCCCCTGCATGTATAATGAGGTCAATTTCATCTTTTCTATCTGAAATTTCTTTAAGTATCTTCTTCCATGCATCGTAAAAATCGTTTTCAATAAGTCTTATTTTCCTTTCTTCAATCCATTCAAATTTCACACCCGTTGTTGGCCGATGGCCGAGGTGCGTATCAGATATATGCGCAATTGTTACCATAAAATCACCAATTATAGTCCTCTTTCCCCTAGAACTTTCTCCTTTAACCTGTATTTTTCTTTATCTTTTTCAAAAATGTCATCAAATTTTGGTATACGCAGGGGAACAGGCATTTCTCTGTAGCTGGCAGTTAAAATAGCTTCTCCTCTATTCATAACCTTAAATTCTCTCTCAAAGCCACTAATATTTATGCTAGCGTTTTTTATAGCTGCTCTTATCTCTTCATCATTTCCAAGTTTGAGGTTTATTTCGGTATTCATATTGCTTAGGATAGTGTTGTCAATTGCAGTTACTTGCTGGGAAATTACTATTAATCCTATGCGGAACTTCCTTCCTTGACGAGCTATATCTTTGAAAATGGACTCTCCTTTCATAAGTTGAGGGTTGAGTATGGATGGCGCTTCTTCAACTGTTATCATAACTACCGGGAGTTCTTTGACTTCTTTAAGTGTTAATCCTTCTTCTCCTCTCATTTTAATGTAGAGTTGTTTCGCTTTTTCCCTAAATTTATCCATAAATATTTTAGGAAGTCTTCCGTAGGCGTTTCTTTCAAATTCAGGCCAACTTGTGGAAGATTTCATAGCTCTTCTCAGGTCAAAGAGAGTCCTTGTTACAACTGTGGTGAATAGAAACTGTTCTAAGTCGCTTAGAAGACTAGTGTTGACGACTAGGACTCTACCAGACTCTAAAGCCTCTATAATCTCTGTTAATAGCGATTCACCTGTTTCAATAAATATGGGAGACCTCTGCAAAAATCTAAGCCTTCTCTGGACTGCTTTAACGGTTACACTAGGATGCCCCAGAGCTCCTTCGCCCTCTTCTATTCTAAATATTTCACTTAACCATCTGTCACCCCATTTGTTGTAAGCTGATATTAGGAAATCTGCCTGTTGAGGTGTAACCTCTCTAATACTTAAAATGTCATGTGGCGTTATTTCACTCCACAAAATTCTTATTGCTCTAGCATAGGGTCTAACTCTGCGAGCAGCGGCTGCAAGATACGGAGTTAAGTAATAAAAGTCTCCAATTATATTTCTCCTAACTTCGTCATCCATTATATCAACTACGTCTTGGATACCTCGCTTATCTATACCAAGAGCAAATTCGTCGTGAGGATCGATGGCAACCATCGACACTCTATGCGCGCTAGATAATCCCTTTTTGTATGCTTCTAGATTAACGTCAATACAGCTTTTGATTAGAACCTCAACTAAATTTGATTTTCCAGCTCCTGTTGTGCCAAAAATTCCTAGATGACTTGGTAAGAAGCTTAATGGAATATATACAGGAACATTTAATTCATTTTCTCCAGCTAAAAGGTTACCAACATAAAGTTCCCCTTTAACTTGGCTGGATAAAACCTCTCTAAGTATTTTATCCGTTACTCCAGGAGTTGGTCTATATACGATAGCTAAATGTTCTGGTAACCTTCTTGGTAACCTAAATGTCCAGTTGTTACCAGTTTTTTCAGCATATCCTAAAAGTTTTCCAGAAATACCAAGAAGCTTTTCTTTCTCTAAATTGGCAAAATATGCATCTCCTTCCACAAGTAAAGTTCCTGCAAGACGAGAAAGATCCGATACTCTCCTCATAATATTTTCTGCATCTAATGCTCTGAAAAGGAAAATTCTTTCTTTTCCTCCACGGTTTGACGGGATTAAGAAGAGTTCACCGGCACAAACATCTTTGTTCTCAGCTATTAGAAGAAGTTCTTCCGTTGTTCCTCCAGCAAGTCTTCCAAACACCTCTCCATAGAGATTCTCCGATTCTTTCACCATTCTCCCACCAAATTGTCGTCAAGTTTCTTTAATACTCTGATAACAGTAAGTTTTCATTCTACTTATATCATTTATTTATCAACATAATTTCCTTTAATAGCCACTTCATCGCGTAAATCGAGTTTAAACACTTTTTCAAAAGAAAGAAGAATTTACAAGTATTAAAGAAAACATGAAATGCAGAAAATGTGAAATATTGTCGAGTAAACTGTTAAATTGGTGTTGTTATGATATATTATTGCAACTTGCCTCTATTCATCATTTAGGAACCTTATGTCTATATTCCAATTAGTTTTCTGGGCGCGATTAGTTTTTCTTCTTCGAATCCTTCCTCTTTGGCGATGGTTATGGCTTGTTCCGCTAGAAGCATTCCTTCAACATCTTTAATTGTACATCCCTCATGGGCGTAGGAGAGAGGAGCAGGGTACCCGTACCAGCGTGCATCGTGACTCATGAAGTCCAATTCTTTGAATAGGATTATTTCGTTTTCCTTCATTTCATTTAAATTGTCACTGTAGATATTTTTCTCCCACCATTTACGATCTAAGTCTAATCTAAATACTGGCATAGCAGAAGAAAAGCGAAATATGTAGGTGACTGCTCCCCGTGGCGGAATATATCTTCTTCCCTCTAATATTTTTAATTTGCCTTCTGGGTCTTCTTCTCCTGGGAGTCTGCAGAACCAGTGGGCATTCTTCCCGAATTCCGCTTCGGCTAACTTTGCTATGGCGCTAGTGCATGGAATTGTATGGGATTTAGCAACGGCTACAACAATGACCCCCTTATTTCTAGCTTCGTACACGACGTCTCTAAGCATATAATCTGTGATGAGGTTTGGATGAATATCGCCTTTTGATATAAGGAGAGTCATTGTGGTGTCTAAAAGGAGATATTTGATAGGTAAATCTGATTTTAAGACTCTTTTTGCTAAGGAAAGTTCGGTTATTTCTCTAATGAGGTCGTGAATGACTCTTACGGATGTTGCAGGAGGTAGAATTACAAGGTCTTTTATTCCGGTAATGTTTCGATGTTTTGGGCCTAGTAATTCGATAACATCGGTTATATTTTCCACTTTGCGACTAGATACGTCACGAAAGTATGGGTAGAGTAATGTGTCTAGATCTTCTATCATATAGGTACGATTGATAAATTTTTCAAGGTAGCTCCACATTTGACCTTCATCCATGGAAAACCAAAATGTTTCAATTAACCTTCCACCGTCAGGTATTGGTGGATAATCTTTCACTTCGATTTTTTTCATTGGAGATCTTATTTTTGTTCCAGTAGTATGAACAGATAAATAAGCGGTGACCAAATGTATCATGACATCATCATATCTTAGTAGTGGAGAAACTCCACTACCATCAATTGCACCTACAAGGAAATCTTCATCAAACACCACGTCTTTGGGGAATGGTTGAAAACTCGTTAAAAGTTTATCTTTAATGATTTTGATATCTTCTTTAAGTCTAACTTCAGCCAAGGTTTCATGTCTTGTCTTAATCTCTCTTAAAGCTCTTCTAATGGCATTTTCAAATTCTCTGGTAAACAATCTCTCTAAAGACATCTTAACCATCCTACATATAGACTATTCAAACTGATTTAAACTATGTTGCAATGCACTTTCTTAAGATAAGTTTTTAATACTTCCCGAAATAAGTAGTACAGCTTTAACCTTAACTCTACATACCCATAGCTAGCTATTGTATATAGGTGTTAGTGACTTCTCGGTTTCTATCTAAACTGAAGTAACGACACGGAGGGTCTAAGTATGGATCCAGAGTTGCAGAGGATTATGAGAAAGAAAATGTTAGAACTTATGAAGAAAATGGAAGAAGAAAAGAAGAAAGAAGAACAAAGGAAAAAAATTGAACAGCAAAAAATGGCAATTATGCAGGCTGTATTAATGCCAGATGCCTACAAGTATTTTTTAGAACTCAAGAAGAATAAACCGACAGTAGCAAGAAAAATAGAAGATGTTATCATTTATCTCTTCATAAATAGAAGACTAGTGACAAAAGTAGATTTAATAGATATTAAACGTTTAGAGAGAAGAATTGAAGGAAGAGAACCAGTAATAATGATTAAAAGAAGAGGAGAAGATGAAATAAAGACTTTAAGTGAAGCGCTTAAATCTGATGAAAATAAATCAGATTAGTCCAACTTCCCTAGTTCCTTGGAACTTTAAGTTTATTTTGTTTTTTGCTCTCCAGCGAAACTTGGGAAATACCATCTTGAACCTTTTGTGTAACTTGGATCGTAGATGGCTATTCCAGCCTCTTCAAGGCTCTTTAATGCTCTCATAGCTCTTTCTCTACTCCACTTTGTTTCAATCATAACGTTTTCTAGGGTAATCCAACCCTTTTTGGATGCAAGGCTTAGTATTTCGTTTTGATCTTTAGTTAATTCGACAGGGAAGACCTCTACTATTTTTACTCCGCTTTTAAGTTTTCTTATACCAGAGATTAATCCAGCTTCTTCAAGGTTTTTAAGGGCTTTCACAACATCTACGGGAGAAATTGAGACATCACGCATGACTCTGTTAACTTTTAAAGTTAGATCGGCAAGAGATATTATTCCTCCCGTTTCTTTGGCTGTTTTTGTGGCTATATCTAGAATTTTCATGGATAGTTTTTCGTAAAACTTTCCTTTTCCTGTGAGTCTCTCAATAATACCTGGTTTCTTCTTTTTAATAGTTAGTTCTTCGGTTGTTGGAAGCCCAACTTCAGCTTTAATTGCGTCTAATTTTCTTTGATATTCGGGCAACTCTATTATTAAGTCTCCATATTCTTCTTCAAATTCTTCTACTCTTTTTCTTAATTCTTTAACCGTATTTAACATTCCTTTTAGTTCTTCCATCATTAGTTCTACTCTTTTTCTTTGGAAAGCGGACTTCATTTTGATCTGTTTTTCTATTTCATGTAAACCCAAAGTTTTTCACCTATTATAAGGTTCTTTTCACGATATTAAACCATACTTTAGCTTTCATGGCGAGTTTTTTCGCGTCTTCCTCATTTATATTAGCTTCTAAATTTGTGCTGTATCTTCCCCAGAGTAGGTTATACCATTCTTCTGCTTCTTTTGTAACTTTGTGGTTTGATCCTAGGAGAGCTCTGGAGAAGTATAAAACCATATCAAGTTCTTCTAAAATATATTCTACACTTAATCTAAGTTCTAATGTGTCTATAAGTTTAATTAGTCGTTCTGTTAGTTCTGCTACAATATTCATATATTACCCCCTTATTTTAGAGTTTTTAACCTCCCCCTAAAGTCATTAAGCCATCTTACAGCTTCAAACTCAAGTTTTTTCACATCTTCCGGCGGCAATGTTTGTTCAGGAGGAAGATTTGCAAGGTAGTCTCTCCATTTTTTCATACTTTCTAAAACCCAATAATCTTTGTCAAGACCTGGAAATACTTCTAAGAGTATTAGTGCATCTTCTATTAATGGGACCAACATTTTTGCAGTTGCTACCATTTCAAGTTTAGCTGCATCAATAATGGTTATTAGATCTGCAACTATTTCAGCTGCCTTATAAGCAACTGCTGTAGGAGATTCAAGTACTCCAATGGGTTTCTCACCCTCTACGGGTGGAGTTTCTAACCTTTTAATCGCTAGGGGGAATTGTTCTCTTAAACGTTCTTTTTCTATAAAATGTTGCATATCTATGCCACGTTCTCGTAACATGCTCTGAAATTTAAATAAATCACGGAGGAGAGACTGTAATTGTCTTTTGTATGTGGCTGGATCTATTTTTCCTTCCTCGAAAAACCTCACTAAAGAATCTAGGGTAGCAATGCATGCATAAAGATTTGCTTCAGCATCGATATCTCTGTCCGTTTTGCTCATTTTATTCACCTTTGCTAAGTTCCTCGAGTTTTTTGTTGATTAGATACAGCTCTTTTCTATATCTTTTGTATAATTTGTAGTAGTCCGATGGTTGAATATCGCCTGATTCAAATTTTTCGTCCAAACTCCTTATTAAATCTTCAACAGCTATTTTTTCGCTTTCTAGCTCAAGTCTTTTGCGCTCCTTTTCGTCTTCAGGTAAAATTATGGTTGTAATTTCCTCTTTTTCAGGTTTTTCAGGAACTTTATGAACTGTTAAAAGTCCTTTTAAGCGGGCTATTTCTTCGTCCTTTTCGTGTAGCATTCTCTGTAGTTGTCTGACTTGATCCTCTAAATGTACAACTCTCTGTCTTAGCAGTTCAACGTCTTCGCTAGGTGGTTTAACTGGAGGCGCTGTTGTAACTATTTTAGGAGGCATTCTTACAAAAAGCCCTTTTAGAGAGTTTACAACTTGATATACATGGTACTCCGGTCGCCATTCAGAAAGAATGCGCAGATTTACTCGGCCGCTTGAAGAGTCAACATACGAATGCTCTACTGGTGTTAGAACCTTTACGATTGGAGGTTCATTAGGGAAGCTATCTGGTATTGTTATTTCTACTTCGATCCAATTGTTGTCTCCTCCTCTAACTTTGCCCTTCCAACGTTTTAAGTCTCCGTCAACTGGCTCAAAGCCGGGGGCTCTTTTAAACATTAATTGTGCTTCACGCGCCAGTATGTAGTCGAAATTTGCTTCCAACTTATTTCACTCCTCTCGGGGGTAACAACTTCAAGATTTACTTACCAATTATTTTATTGAAATTTTACCTCATAAACTTTTAGAAACATTTACTAGGTCATTTCCAATAATAACCATAATTATCAAAATTTTAATTTAAAGGGACAAAAGATATTAGTTAAATTAATATTCTATCAATTCTTTCTCTTCTTCCATTTTAATTGACAATTCCTCCAACCTTTCTTGCATTTCTCTAATGGTTACATCCATGCTTGTTATGGTATCTTCTACTTCACGCCATTTATCTGTAAACTGTTTGAGAACAGTGGTAATTTTCGATGTAAGTTCATTGAGTGTTTCTTTTGTTGCTTCTAATGCCACAATCTGCTCTGCAAGCAGTTTCCTTATACTAATAACATCTTTTTCCACGTTTAAAATCCTTTCAAGTAATGTGTCACGAGTATTAGCTATGTCTTCGCTTAATATATTAAGACTGTTAACAATTTTCTCCACGCTTTTGACGGTGGGTACTAGGCCTGCTGGTGTCTTTATTGCTTCGATTTCAAAAGCAACTTCCTTGTTGTTTGACGAACTTCTTCTAGGACTTTCTCGCAACACACTCACCTATCTTTATATTACGTATTAACTTCATCTTAATTTAGATGTTGCTTTAATTGCAAAGTTCACAACAATAGGTATGTAAGGCATAATGTTAAAAACTAATATTGATAAATATTACAACAAGTGAAATCATGTAGAGAGACGCTGAAATGAGCGAAACAGATCGCACAAGATTTGTAATTTCAAACGTAAAAGTAATAGGCGAATGGGACTGGACAAAGCCTCAAAGATGCATGGTATGCATCTTAGAAATAAAGGAAAATGACGATGTAGTCTATTGTCCCTACTGCTATCATCCAGCGCACAGAGAACATCTGCTGGAATGGCTTCATGTAAAGGGTAAATGCCCGCACTGTCAACATCCCTTAAGAGAAGAAGAATTGTTAACAAGTTTGGAGGGAACATTTTGAAAATAAGAATAGTTTCAGCTATAGGTGGGGATGTATTAGATCTTGATGTACCACGAGAAATAACTGTAAGAGATTTAAGGAGACAGGTAGCTCAGAGTAAAAAAATACCTGAATCAACTGTTCTGCTTGTATTTAGAGGAAAACAGCTCGAAGATAGTCAAACACTAGAAGAAGTTGGTATTGGAGAATATGACAAAGTATTTTTGATAGTTCGTACAACTGGTGGTTAAACTTCCATATTAAGGGAAGCGCCATGCTGAGCGACGAAGATTTTTGGGCCAGGCTGGCTTATGAGGCAAAATTACTCAGACAAGAAGAACCGACATTCAAACCTGTTAAAGGCGATTTAAGAAAATGGAGAGGATATATCTTAGGTACAAGTATTTACGACGGGGGGGTTTTTGAAATCGAAATAGAGATTCCTCGAACATTTCCATTTGACCCCCCAAAGGTTAGATTTCTTACACCGATTTGGCATCCTAATATATATCAGGGACGAGTATGCGTTGGAATACTTGGAAAGGATTGGACGCCCACGATATCGCTTACAGGTGTTATAGAAACAATAAGGAATTTGTTAAATTATCCAAATCCTGATGACCCGCTTAATCGTGATGCGGCCAACGAAATGAAGAAAAACCCAGAGAAATTTAAGAAGAAAGTTAAAGAATGGATCAAGAAATATGCTACTTGGGAAAAATTGGGCAAATACAGGTGATTAGGAGGATAGAGTTGAAGAAAGAGGTTTCACGCGAGGAACGTTATAGTAGACAGCTGCTTTTAAAGGAATGGAATCAAGAAAAGCTGGAAAATTCATGCGTATTGGTAGTTGGTCTCGGAGCTTTAGGTTCGGTTGTAGCGTTGAACCTTGCCATGATGGGGGTTGGGAAACTTATTCTCGTCGACTTTGATACCGTGGAATTGTCAAATTTAAGTAAACAACTGTTGTATAGGGAAGAAGACATCGGTAAGCCAAAAGTGGAGATTGCAGCAAAAAGATTACATGAAATAAATTCGGAAATAAAAGTAGTTGCGTTAAATAAGGATGTAAGAAAAATCAGCAAATCTTATTTTGAAGAAAGCCATGTTGTTGTTGACGGTTTGGATACTTTTGAAGTTAGAAGATGGTTAAATTCTATGTGTGTGGACTTGGCAAAACCTTTGGTTCATGGGGGCTTTTATGGTTGGTATGGTAATGTTCAGGTCGTTATTCCGTTTAAAACAGCTTGTCTTGAATGTCAGCCTTTAATACCTCCTGAAAAACTCCAAAAAATGTGTACTCCACCAGGAAACATTAGAAAAAGACTTAGATCTGAAAATGAGGAAAAGATTCCAACGGTAGCATCGATTGCTACAGTTATTGGAGGTATACAATCCCAAGAAGTTCTTAAAATTTTGTTGGGGATACCAAATATCTTGGAAAACTATGTTTTCTATGATGGGATTTCTCAGACACTTACAAAGCTAAGATTAGAGAAAAACCCAGAATGTGTTGTGTGTAGCGATAAATATCGGATTAAGGGTGTGGAGTATATATTAGAGAAACAAGAAACAATAAGGCAGCTTAAAAATAGGTTAATAATGAGCTACGGACTTTCAGACCCGGACATTATAGTAAGGGACAAAATGATTTTGGATGAAAATACGAAGATTTCAGATTTAGGGTTAAAAACCGGGGATTTAATATTTGTAAATGATGAAAGACTTGCAAAACCGTTAAAATTAAAGGTAAAAATAATGTAATTAAGTTCAGAAGTCAAAGCATCACATAAAAGAAGAGTATTATAAGGAATGTTGCAAATAGAGAGAATATCAATGCTTTTATGAGACTTGTTTTAAATTCTTCTGCTATTCCATAAGAAAATAGTATTCCTGTTCCTGCTAAAAATGGGAGGAAAATATAACTATACATGTTAAACGGTGGTACGCTGAAAATTATTTGAAATATTGTTGAAATGTCCGTTTCCATCGAAACTTCACTCGGTATTTGTGGAACAATTATTAAAGCCATTACTAAAATTAAAAGATTTGCCAGAACTAATGTTATCAAAGCATATCCTAAAAAAGAGGAAACTCTTCGAAAACTGATTTTTCCATAAATCATACGAGCAAATATCCAGTAACAGAAAGAAAGAAACAACCACAACATTAAATATAATATAAAATTAGCTGTAAACCCTCCAATGAAAAGCCCAAAATAGAATAAATAGTTTGCCTCCACATTTAAGCGAGAAAAGGCCACAAGCATCGTTAAGGCAGATAAGGTTGCGCACATCAAAAGTATCAGTAATGATCCCTTGTTCTCTGGATAATATGCAAGATCTTTGAAGACTTCTCTTGGAGAAGTGAATAGAAGTTTTATTTTTGTTAATGGTGGTTTAAGGGGGCGTCTTTCTTCATAAACTTCCTCAAAAACTTCTTTAACTTCTTCTGCTTCGATTTCATAGCCACAAAAAGGACAAATAACCTCATCCGGTGAAATGGGGTTTCCGCATTTCGGACACTTTGACAATTAGGACACCTAGCATAAAGTTTAATAACTAAATCTAAAATCTTTTTCACAATTCCAACTAATAACGTTTATGTAAAGTTCTTGACATTAACAGTAAGGATAAAATATTCCTAGGAAAGTTTATCCAAAGAGTTTAAATTTACATGAGTAGTATATAGTGAGGTAAGGAGGCCATTAATGTGAGGGATTTTATTCTCCACCAGAATGATTTCTAAGTCTTTGATATACTATATTAGGGTAGTATGTCAACCGTCTACTTTTACAAATTTTGTTAGAAAAGTTGGTTTACTGATTTGGGAGGTGCTAAATTTTGCCGGGTGATTTCTTAGAGACTTTGAGAACCATAGAGGCAAAGTGGCAGAAAAAGTGGGAAGAAGCAAAAGTATTTGAGGCCGACCCTGATCCCAGCAAAGAAAAATTCTTCCTTACAGTTCCATATCCATATACAAGTGGGGCGCTTCATATTGGTCACGGGAGAACCTATACGATCGGAGATATTATTGCAAGATTTAAGAGAATGCAAGGGTACAATGTGCTTTGGCCGATGGCTTTTCATATTACTGGAACGCCTATAGAAGGTATATCTGCCAGAATTCGGTCTGGAGAAGAAAGTGCAATACGGGAGTTCAGGGATTACGTTAAACTTTACGTTGATGATGAAGAGAAGATAAGGGAGATTATAGAGTCGTTTAAGGAACCTTGGAATGTTGCAAAATTCTTTTCAAGCGTGATTATTCGTGACTTCAAGTCTCTTGGTTTTGGTATAGATTGGAGAAGACAGTTTACTACTGGCGATCCAGAATACAATGCTTTTGTCACATGGCAATTTAAAAAGCTAAATGAAAAAGGTTACATAAAACAGGGGAAATATCCGATTCTGTTTTGTGTGGCCCATGGAAATGCTGTCGGAGAAGACGACATTAAAGGAGGAGACGAGATAAAGCCGGATATTATAGAGTTTACAGTTATAAAATTTAAAATGAATGGCGTTTACCTAGCTGCAGCCACTCTAAGACCGGAAACGATCTTTGGTGTCACAAATGTTTGGGTACATCCTGAAGGTACGTACGTTGAAGCCAAGGTAGATGGGGAGAAATGGATAATATCGAAAGAAGCTGCCTTTAAACTATCAAAACAGGAAAGAAAAGTAGAAGTGCTAAAAGAAATAAAAGGCAGGGACCTAGTTGGAAAAACATGCATATCTCCGATAAATAGAGAAATACCTATACTTCCAGGTCGTTTCGTTGATACGGATAATGCAACCGGTGTTGTATATTCTGTGCCTGCCCATGCGCCTTTTGATTGGATAGCATTAAAGGATCTGCAGGAAAATCCAGAGATGATTAAAGAGTTTGGATTAGACGTAGAAGAGGTTAGGAAAATTAAGCCTATTTCAATTATTAAGATTGATGGATACGGAGAGTATCCGGCAATCGAAGTCTGTGAGAGAATGAAAATAAAAAATCAGGATGACGTAGAGAATCTAGAGAAAGCTACTGATGAAATATACAAAGCTGAATATTATCGTGGAATAATGAAGGAAAATTGCGGTCAGTTTGCAGGAAGAAAAGTGTCAGAGGTCAAGGATGACGTAGTAAGCTTTCTGAAAGAACAGGGAATGGCAGATATTATGTACGAAGTTACTGCTTTAGAAAAGCCTGTAATCTGCAGATGTGGTGGTAAGGTTATAGCAGTTGTTTTGCCTGATCAATGGTTCATAGACTACTCGAAAGAGGAATGGAAACAAAAGGCTAGAAAATGCTTAGAAAAAATGGTAATATACCCAAAAACGTATAGAAAGCTTTTCGAAGATACTATAGAATGGTTGCGAGAAAGACCATGTGCAAGGAAACGTGGAATTGGAACCCGCTTGCCGTTTGACCCTGAATGGATAATAGAATCTTTATCAGATTCGACAATCTACATGGCATTTTATACAGTGATACATCATATTAGAAATAACAAAATAGATCCCTCAAAATTGTCCTACGAATTCTGGGACTACGTCTTTTTGGGCAATGGAACTTCTGAAGACGTTTCAAAGAAAACAGGTATCCCAACGGACCTACTGAAAAAGATGCACGAAGAATTTGAATATTGGTATCCAGTTGATCAAAGACATACAGCTCCAGCACATATTACGAACCACTTGACGTTTTTCATATTCCACCACGTAGCTATCTTTCCAGAAGACAAGTGGCCAAAGAAAATAACATTAAATGAATTGGTCATTAAAGAAGGAAGAAAAATGTCAAAATCTTATGGAAACGTTATACCGTTGGTAGACATAGCTAGAAAATATTCAAGTGACTTGTATAGATTATATGTGGCTTACGCTGCAGATCTGCCTACCACAATGGACTGGAGAGAGAAAGAAGTAGCAGTAACTATGAGAAGACTCCAGCAATTCTGGAACTTGGTAAACGAGATTTTAGAAATGCCCGAAGAGAAATTAGAATTAGAGAATATTTCAAGTATTAGTAGGTGGCTACTTTCAAAAATAAACACAACTATAAGAGACGTTACAAAGTTTTATGAAGAATTGAGATTCAGAGATGCTGTTATACAAAGCTTCTTTGAACTCATGCATCATATAGATTTCTACAGAAAAATAATAAAGGACGGGGATAAGAAAGAGGAAGCAGCTGTGCTAAGATACGTGTTGGACAAATGGCTGCGCCTTTTAGCACCAGTGATTCCTCATATTTGCGAAGAAATATGGCACAAACTAGGAAATGAAGGTTTCATTTCTACAGAATCTTGGCCAGTAGCTGATGAGAAACTGATAGATGAAAAAATAGAAACATCAGTAGATGTTGTTCTACAAACAATTAGCGACATCAAGGAGATTTTATCCTTGATAAGAGATCAGAAACCCTCCACTGCGTACATCTACATTGCTCCAGAATGGAAATATCAAGTCTTTCGAAAGATAGCTGAGTCAAACGTGCCACTAACAGTTAAATCGCTAATGCCGCTTCTGATGAAAGATGAAAAACTGAGAAAATTTGCAAAGGGCGTTCAACAAATCGTTCAAAGAATAGTTAAGGCCGGAAAACTGTGGAAATTCGCAGATCCTCAAGTAGAATTCGATGTATTTCAAAAATTCGCAGAGTATGTGGCAAGAGAGACAGGTCTAGAAAAAGTAATAATTGAAAAAGCAGAACAAGCAAAGCATCCTAAAGCAGAACAGGCTCTACCAGGAAGGCCAGCAATTTTGCTCACATAATTTTTCATATTCAATTTTTATTATTTAGCATCATAAGATTTCTTTTTAAGATTAGAATACGTTAATTATAGAGCCCCCTGTAATAACGTGTTACAAATTTGGTTCAGTATCATTGTTGCAAGTAAAGTTAGAAGGAACTAGCATGTTTAAATTTCTTTTTCTGTAGAAAATATATTGTAAGTCTCATTAAAACAGCATTTTGAATTAATGAGAGGAAGACTATGAAGGTCGACGATCCCATTCTCCAAAGCATTACACGTGACGAAACTAGGAAGCTAGTAACGTTAAGGATCCTTGAGAGAACTGAGATTCCCTATGGCTGCAATGTGGATGAATTATCTCTTCATCCTTCGGTTATATCTGCGTTAAAAAGGAGAGGAATCGTTAAGCTTTACAAGTTTCAGGAAGAAGCTATTCGCAAGATTTTGGATGGAAAAGATGTTGTAATTGTTTCTGGTACTGGTACGGGTAAGACCGAAGCTTTTCTAACCCCTATTTTGCAAGATTGCATTCATCATATTGGTGAAGGAACAAGAGCATTAGTAATGTATCCAACTAAAGCTTTAGCTCGGGATCAAATAGAAAAAGTGTACAAGATGTTTCCAAGTATTTTTGGTGTGTCAATAGCTATTTACGATGGGGATACATCTGAAAAGGATAGGGAGAAAATTAGAGCGAACCCTCCTTCAATTTTGATCTCAAACCCAGACATGCTCAATAGGATTTTACCTAGTAAATGGTTTAGAGATATTCTTAGCACGCTTAAAATTGTAGTTTTAGATGAATTACATGTTTATAGTGGAGTTTTTGGGGCACATGTTCATCATCTTCTTAGAAGGCTGAGAAGAAAAGCTAGAAGAAGACTTCAATTCGTAGGATCGTCGGCTACAATAGGTAACCCTGAAAAATTTGGTAAAACGCTTTTCGACAGAGACGTGGAAGTTGTATCCTCCAAGGGCAGAGTTACTGGCAAAACATACCATGCGTTCATACAACCTTTAACGAGAAGTAGAATAAGTGAAGCTGTAGAACTAGCAAATATCATGACCAACGCTGGGAAAAAAACGTTAATCTTCGTTAGAGGGCATAAAGAAGCCGAATCTATTAAGAGATTGGCGAACATGAGAAAAATAAAAATGGGAATCCACCGCGCTGGGTTAACGGAACGATTTAGGAAAAAAATCGAAGCTGAATTTAAACGAGGTGAACTGGAAGCTGTTGTTGCAACGCCCACGCTTGAACTAGGTATAGATATAGGAGATTTAGATTGCGTAATTTTAACTGAGATACCTCCAACGTTCGCAAAATACTTGCAAAGAGTTGGAAGAGCTGGTAGAAGAGGGCAAACTGCTTACGTCTTTACTATTTTAGGCGAAGATCCTATTAGCAGATATTATAGTGAAAATCCTGATGAATTCTTTAAACAAGATCCTGAACCTGTTTACATCGATCCTACGAATCCGGTGGTTACAAGAAGTCATTTGATTGGTATGGCATGTGATCGCCCCATAAGGCTGGATGAAGTGGAAAAAATGGGGGAAAGAGAAAAAGAAATAGTTAGAGAACTAATATCTCAAGGTTACCTAGTGGAACGGGCAATAAGACTATATCCAACAGAAAAGTGTTGGAAGGCTTTGTATAGTGTGAATTTAAGGGGAACGGGGGACATTGTGCACATATATGATGTGAAGAGAAGGTATTTAGGTTTTAGAGAAATGCCTATGGCAATAAAAGAGCTTTTCCCAGGAGCAATTTATATGCATGGAGGCAAACTTTACCAAGTTCTTGAATTTGATTATAAAAAGGCAACTGTAACCCAGATACCTCAATATTTGAGGTTAGAAACAAAACCTATATGGAGATCGGAACCTGTAGAATTCACACCAGTCAAAAAAAGGAAAGTTTACAGTATTCCAGTGACCTATGGAGAAATGATAATAGAACACGTAGTTTACGGATATAAAACAAGGGACTTTGTAACAAAACATGTAATGAGTGAAACAATGCTTGAAGACCCCTTAAAATACAGGTTTGAGACTAGAGGTATAGCGTTCCAACTACCTATGAACCCTGAATGGGACTTGGAAGATGCTGCATCAGCGGCACATGCATCAGAACATGTGATAATATCAGCAGCACAAACGGTTGTTGGAGCTGATTCAGCAGAAATGGGAGGTATATCATACCCTGACGGAACCATTTTCATATATGACGGAGCGGTTGGTGGTTCAGGTCTCACCTTTCTTCTCATAGAAAGACTTGAAAAAGCACTTAGCATAGCACTCAAAATATTGACGAGTTGTAAATGCAAGGGAGATGGATGTCCTCTATGTGTATATGATTATTATTGTGGTAATGATAATAAATTCTTGTCAAAAACGAAAGCTATAGAGCTATTAAGAAAAGTTGTGAAGCTGAAGGTAGAAACGAAAACAGTAACGAGTCCAGGAGTGGGTGAACCAATAAGTTAGTTAAGCCTTAATGACTTGTAAAAAATTTCATTGTCAATATTTATTGATTATTGGCGGGCCCGCCGGGATTCGAACCCGGGACCTGCGGCTCTCTCCAATATTTCTAAGATTATAGGAGGCCGCCGCCATATCCTGCTAGGCCACGGGCCCTTCTGTTGTTTTACTCCATACATTATCGGCTTATTTAACTTTCTATCATTTTTAAATGGGGAGAAATATAATATTAATGTGTTGCATACCAGTTTATTTCAGTAAATGTACACTCAGGTGAGTAGTATGGCTGATCGTGTGCGATTTGGCCCGGCTGGAAATCCTTTAGATTTCAAAGGGCCGACTGTCGAAGCGCCTATATACGTTAAAGAGGAGGGGTTAGACGCTTACGAGTATCAGGCTGTGAGAGGAGTTCGTATTAAGGAAGATGCTGCAAAAGAGCTTAGAAAAAATGCTGAGGAAAATGATGTTTATGTTTCCCTCCATGGTCCATATTACATTAATTTAGCTTCGGATAAGAAGGATACATTTAAGAAATCTAAGGAAAGGCTTTTAGAGTCTATGAGAGCTGCGATGTGGATGGGTGCAAGAAAGGTTGTTTTTCATCCAGGATATTATGGGGAGAAAACTCCGGGTGAAGCTTTGAAAATGTGTATAGAAGCGCTTAAAGAAGTCGTGGAGAAGGCTAAGGCTGAAGGTATAAAGGGTGTTCTTTTAGCTCCAGAAACTACAGGGAAAATCTCGCAGTTAGGGAGTTTAGATGAAATTCTGACAATGTGCGAAGAAGTAGAATTGGTGTGTCCAACAATAGACTGGGCTCACATTCATGCAAGAGAACAAGGGTTAATTAAGGGCAGGAAAGAGTATGAAAAAATCTTAAATGAAATAGAAAAAAGGCTAGGTTCAGAGATGTTAAAAGATCTTCACTGTCATTTCACTAAGGTGGAATTTACAGACAAGGGTGAAAAAACACATAGGTTATTATCTGAAAAGGAGTTTGGTCCTCCTTTTGAACCTCTTGCTGAGTTAATTGTTGAATGGGATTTAAAACCTGTTATTATAAGCGAGTCTCCCACGCTTGATAGAGACGCGATAAACATGAAAAAAATTTATGAACGCTTAAGAAAAAGAAAAACAAAAAAGAGAGTAACTACGAAAAAGAAAAGAAAGCGTTAAGTTTCTTTAAGTTTCCACGTTTATAGTTTGTTTTTTACTTTTCCCTAGAAGTATGAAGAAAAAGTTTTGTAAAATCAATATTAATGTTTACATAAAGAATGCTGTAAACAGTCAACTGCAACCACGTTATTTGAAAATAGTTTAAATAATGTAAAGATGTAAGTTTTAGACGTCATTAAAAAGCGTGATAAAAGCAGAAGGTGAACTGTAGAATGAAAAAGATAAAAGTCATAATTATGGGTGCGGCAGGCCGTGATTTCCACAATTTTAACGTATATTTTAGAAACAATGATATGTACGAAGTAGTTGCTTTTACAGCAGCCCAAATACCAAACATAACTGGAAGAAAATATCCACCAGAACTCGCTGGGCCCAATTATCCAGATGGCATACCAATATATCCCGAGGAACAATTGCCAGAATTAGTTAAAAAGTATGATGTAGACCAAGTAATATTGGCTTACAGCGACTTGCCACATGAAGAGGTTATGCATAAAGCTTCTCTAGTCTTAGCTACAGGTGCTGATTTTAGACTTATGGGGCCTAAGACAACTATGTTAAAATCTAAGGTTCCGGTAATAGCTATATGTGCTGTAAGAACAGGTTCCGGTAAGAGTCCAACCACGCGAAGGGTTGTTGACATACTTAAAGAAAAGGGCATTAAATTTGTTGTAATAAGGCATCCCATGCCTTATGGAGACTTAGTAAAGCAGGCATGCCAACGATTTGCTACGTACGAAGACCTAGACAGATATGAATGTACAATAGAGGAACGAGAAGAATATGAACCTCTCATCGATAGGGGTGTAGTAGTTTATGCTGGTGTGGACTATGAAAAGATTCTTAGAGAAGCCGAGAAAGAGGCTGATCTGATTATTTGGGATGGAGGAAATAACGACTTTCCGTTTTACAAACCGGATCTTCTCATCGTTGTAGCCGATCCTCATAGGGCTGGTCATGAAGTTGGTGCGTATCCTGGAGAAACCAATGCTAGGATGGCTGATGTACTGATTATAAATAAGGTTGAAACGGCTCCTCCAGAGAATATTGAAAAAGTTAGAAGGAATTTAGAGAGAATAAATCCGGATGCTGTTATAATCGATGCAGCAATGCCTTTGTTCGTTGACAAACCTGAAATGATTAGAGGTAAGAGGGTGCTAGCGATTGAAGATGGTCCTACCGTAACCCATGGCCATATGCCTTTTGGAGCTGGTTATTTGGCTGCTAAAAAGTATGGTGCTAGTGAAATTATAGATCCAAGACCCTATGCTGTTGGTTCAATAAAGAAGGTTTATGAAGAGTATACACACTTAGGGCCTGTTTTGCCTGCAATGGGCTACGGTAAAGAACAGATAAAAGAGTTGGAAGAGACCATTAGAAGAGCTGAATGTGATCTTGTGGTAACTGGTACGCCGATTGATATAAGAAGAGTTATCAATGTAGATAAGCCTGTGCTTAGAGCGAGATACGAGTTGCAAGAGATAGGAAAACCAGATTTAAAAGATGTAATCGAGAAATTCTTGAAGGATCATGGCTTTTAACCTTAATATTCATTTTATTTTGTTATATGTAGATGAGACAGCAATACGGATGCTATGAAGGTTACCATACGGTGTTTGCTTGCTTATTATATGTGTGTTATTTGGGAACCGTGAGTTTTAAAGAGACTTTAGTGGTAAATATATGATTAAGTCTAAGCGTTAGGGACTATAACGACTTAAAGTTTAGATTAAAATATATAAAAGACGCAAAGAGAAATGGGGGTTTATTTAGTGCTTGATGTTCTTATTGATGTCTTTCGCTACGAGTCTGATATGCCCGGTGTTATGGGAATTGATGGCTTTCTCTGGTGGTTAGAAAAGGAAAGAGGTTACACGATTGGTTTTACACGTGGACACATAAGTAAAGATGACTTAGAAGGCTGGGATATTTTTATTATAATAAGTGCATCGGGTGAAGTTTCTTTTTACGATAAAGAAATAAATGACATAGCTTCCTGGGTCGAGAAAGGAGGAATTCTCTTTGTTGGTAGACCTGTTAAAAACTTTGAAAGCGTAAATAGATTGCTTAGGGTTTTTGGCGCGGAATTTTTAGAAGAAAAGGCTAAGAGTTATGCATTTTTCTGCGGGGTTCCAGACAGATTTTTAGAGGCTGACCCACAATTTAAAATGATTAGAGATTTTATTGGAGAACATAAGGTTAATGAAAATTTAAAGGCCGTTGCAGAAGTTCCTGGAAAAGATCCTAAAATTGCCCCATATTTCATAAGAGTTTCAGAAGACTGGACCGTTCTGGGAGCAGCAATGATGGGGAATAGTCCAGGTGCAGTTGCTGCCATCAGAAACTATGGTAATGGAATTGTGTTTGCTGTTGGTTTGCTTTACATGTTCTATAGATGGGCGTACTGGTGGCATAATAGAGAATTAGAAAAGGATGACAAATCTAGTTTGACAAATGTGAAATTTTTAACTCAACTATTTGACTTTTTTGAGGAACACTGCAGCAATCTAGATATTTAACTTCTTTTAGTCTTTTGATGTTTGTACTTGTTCATGGAACTTACCTTTTTCTTTACAATCTTTTTAACTACCTGACAAATCAGAATTAAAAATAGTTTATGAACATTACATAACTGTTATCTCTGTTGTGCGCAAGATTTGCATTCATTAATTTTCTGGCGTAATATTGATGTGTTACGAGTGGTTAAATAATGTGGGTTATAATGTTTTAATCTAGCTCTACGGTAGGGAGATAATAGTGAATGCATTGCACGAGGAAATTGAGAAATGCCAGAAATGTGGAGTGAGAGACGTTGAGTTAGTATGTAGAACTTGTGGAGCTGGTTTTTGTCATAATTGTGTGTTAGTCAATAAAGTAAATTTCCCTTACTGTTTAAATTGTGGCTCAAGAAACGTAGAGAAGTACAAAGCTAAAATTAGCCGAGAAAGTGGCTCCTCATACTATATATGTAAAGACTGTAAGAGTAAAAAAATAACTGTAATTACAAAGTATGTAAAAACATGTCCTAAATGCGGCTCATCCGATGTGGTTGATTTCGCAAAGGAACAGGCCAATTTAAAAATGAATTTTAGGAGGCTTTGTTCAGAATTAAGATATGGTTATTTGAAATTGAATAGGGTTACTCATACCTTTGATCTAATCAAAAGAAGCATCGTTTTTCTTAGACATTCACGTATTTTTAATTATCCCGTAATAGAAAGAACCTTAGTTGATCTTTTTGATGAATTTAATTTAATTAAGATGAGAATTTTAGGTAAAACCGAGGAAGTTGGAAACATAATTCTTTCCGTAGCCCCAAGGTTCTCCGTCGATTCGCGATTTAAGGTTCGGGACTTACCTTTTCTTAGAGGTGTTTTGGCTAGGCTTGAAGCGGAGTTAAAAAATTACAAAGAATACGTAGAGGAATCTATAAAAGAAGTGGAAGAGAAGTTGGCAAAGCTCGAGGTTTTGATTTCTTCCCTCTATCAGCATTATCAAGAGTTTAGTAAATATAAAGATGTCTTGTCGCTGGATATGGATGAAAATCCAATGTATGTTATTCCAGATGCAAAATTTTTAGGCTTGACCAGAACGCAAACACCTAAGGGTGAAGGAATACTTTTTTTGACAAATAAGAGACTTATTTTCCTGAGTAAGAAGGGGCTCGTTAAAAAAAGGCTTTACAAGTTACTCGAAATACCATTAAATACAATTAATGGTGTAGAGATTAGAGGTAGGTTGAAGAAACGAATAGTTATGCGGTGTAATAGTGAAGATTTAATTTTCAGTTTTCCGACGAAAATGCTTCCACTAGTAAAAGATTACGTCAATGTTGCGTTAAATTTTGAAAGTTATTCTCTAAGAGATATTGGAATTGTTTCTAAAGTTGCAAATTTAACCTTAGAAACTTCAGATTTGAAAATAAAAATTGAAAATATTTTGAAAAAAATAAGTAAAACCGAAGAAAGTCGAACAATTATCCCTAAGGTTACTATGGTTCGAAAAGAATCGTACAGTCCTATTACTTCTGTGAATAGATTCAAAATGGAACTATATGATCTTGAGAGGGAAAAATATGAAATAGAGGAATCTCTGAAAGAATTGAAGCGGCGTTTTGAAAGCGGTATGATTTCTGTGGAAAACTACTTTAAATATTATAGATCTTGGATAGGAAGACTATACGCAATAGAAAAAAGAATAAGTGAACTGAAAGATAAATCTCAAAGTTATCTTGCTACTTAATTTAAAAAGCCTTAAAATTTTAAAACTCTTATATTGCTTACCTTAGTTAATCATTTTCCATAAATGATGGTGAAGACAAAAGTCTAATGAATTGTTCTTAATGATGAGAATAATTAAGCTTCTTCTTTTTCTTCTTTTTCTTTTGCGGTTTCCTCTTTTAGTTTTTTGACTTCTTCCTCTATTTCTGCTGCTTCTTTTTCTATTTTTGCTGGTACTTTCGGTAGTTCTCCAGTTTCCTCGAGCATAACTTCTGTCTCCAATTTTTCAAGTTCTTTTTCAATCGATATATCCTCTTCACCTGGCATCTCAAAACCTTCACTGAGAATCTGGGATGTACTCTCTATTTCTTGCATTGTTTGATCCATTCTTGCCATAAGCTCCATAGCCCTTTCTGGCGAAGCAATTTCTCTGGCCTGTCTAAGGGCGTCAAGCGCTGTTGCTAGCGCTCTGGACATTTCAACACTATCTCTAGCAGTTTCAATCGTTGCAATAGCGTCTTCTAGGCTTGCGATTTGTCTGGAATATCTGTTAAATAGCTGGACATATCGGTACCATCGTTTTAATTGAAATTTTGCCCCTTCTTTGTTGCCCATCCTTATTAGTTCTTTTGCTTGTTCTCTGCTCACTTTGGCTCTTTTATCAAGTTCTTTAGCTCGTAGTTGAAGTCTGTTGATTGTGGCTCTGAGTTCTGCGATTGTTTCATCTTCGGACTTAGTCTTTTTTCCAAAGAGCTTATCAAGAAATTTTGGCAAACTTAACACCTCATTAACTTATGTTAACAATTTCCTTTTAATATTTTTACTTGAATCCTAGTAGGGATAAAATTCCACATTAAAGTGCTTATTTTAACTGAATGCCTTTATTTTTTCTTTCACATGCAAAGCTGAAATGTTTAATAATTAGTGTTTTCCGGCTTAGGCAAAGGTAAACTAGATTTTTGGTTTGCCAGCAATTTATTGTAATTTTACTGTATGAAACGGAATGCACTTATAGTTCTTCTTTAAGCTTTTTTATGTCTTTTTCTAGCTCTTTTATCTTCTTTGAAGGCTCTGGTAGAACTATTCCAGCTTCAACACCGATTTCTTGATCTATTTCCGCTAGAACCTTATTTATTTCATCGGACGTAACTTCGGTTGAGACTGCTAACCGTTCCATACCAGTTTCCGTAATATCTTGCGCTATTTCTATCTCTCTCATTTGCTTATCTATGTCTTCTACCATTTCAGCTATATCAGGAACATCAATTGCTTCCTTTAAGCCCATCACAGCTGCTCTAATACCCCTTAGAGCACTTTCAACCTCGGATACTGATTGAGCTTGTCTAAGTTTAACCAATAAACCATCTATTCTCAACCTAAAGGCATCAATTCCTAGGGCCCATTTTCGGTAACGTAAAAAATGTTCAGCGTACATTCTAGAAGCTTCTTCATTACCCTCAATACGATATTTTCTGGCTTTCTCCCTACATTTCCTAGCTTCGTTTTCCAGCCTCTTCCTTTGATAATCAAGTTTACGTGTAAAAACTTCTAGCTGCAAGGTAATTTCTTTAAGATCCGGGGCACCTTTAAGCCAGCGTAGAAACATTCTAATCTTGTCTGCAAGGGGCAAGCTTTTTTCCTCCTTAAATACGTAACATATGTTAATCTTTATATTGTTTGTGGCAATCATTTTCTTAGATCAAAATTGTCCCATAATTTTGAAATGAAGTGAAACGAAATGTCTTCAAGGCTACTGCAATATGCTTCCCAAATTGCAAAAGAAGCCACTAAGCTTGATAGAGAAGGAAGTTACAAAGAGGCTATTGAAAAATATGTAAAGGCAGCAGAAGTCTTGTTGAAGCTTTCAAAATTGACTGAAAACCCGAAACTGCAAACAATATATTATCAGAGAGCCAAGGAATACGTTGAAAGGAGTAAAGAACTTAAGAATTATCTTAAGGGAAAAACAACTAGGATAACATATCTGACGAGGTCTGGCAAGAAAATAACAGAAGACGTCGATACATTAACTGCTGCGATAGCCGACACCGTGGTTTACGAAAAACCTAAAGTGAGATGGGAAGATGTAGCAGATCTTCAGGCAGCAAAGACTGCATTACGAGAAGCCATAATAATTCCCATTTTAAGACCTGATCTATTTAAAGGTCCAAGAAAGCCTTGGAAAGGTATTTTGCTTTACGGGCCTCCCGGTTGCGGTAAGACATTGTTAGCAAAAGCTGCAGCTGCAGAATGCGATGCTACCTTCTTTAATGTTGATGCTGCATCTCTCGTTTCAAAATGGTTAGGAGAATCTGAAAAACTTGTAAAAACATTATTCAACCTTGCAAGACAAAATCAACCATCAATAATATTCATAGATGAAATAGATTCTATCGCAACCGTTAGAGCAGAGGAAGATATTGGTGGAGAAAGAAGACTAAAAACACAGCTTTTAATAGAAATGGATGGATTAAGGGAAAGAGATGATGAAAGAATCATTGTTCTAGGTGCTACAAACCGACCGTGGGACATCGACCCGGCAATGAGGAGAAGATTTGAGAAGAGAATATACGTCCCTCTCCCTGATAGGGATGCTCGAAAGGAAATTTTTAGAATACACACTGAAGGAGCAGAGTTAGCTCCTGATGTCGATTTTGATAAGTTAGCAGAGCTTACAGAGGGTTATAGTGGTGCAGATATTGCTTTAATTTGTAGGGAAGCCTTAATGATCCCAATAAGGGAACTTGATCAAGAAGGGAAGTTAACTGAAATTGAGAAGATTAGACCAGTAACCATGCGAGACTTTATGCAATCGTTATCCAAGATAAAGCCTTCAGTTTCTCCAGAAGAAATTGAGAGATACGAAGAATGGACTAGGGAATTTGCTACATGATGGTGATAATATTGTCTATTAAAGAGAAGAAAAGGGAAAACGGAAAAGAAAAAGAGCTAGAATTAGGCGAAGTGAAGGAAGTTGAGCAAGAGATAGTTTCAGAAATAGAGAAAATAAGTGAGGAAGTCAAAGCTACTGAACAAGTTGAGGTTGTTGAAGAAAAACCTAAATTTACTTTTCCGGAATGGGTTGAATATCCATGGATGTATATAAAGCCTAAGAACCCGGATTTATACCGGTCTTGGCTTCAAAGTTGGGGAGACCTCTTGTTAAAGTGGGCTTCTTTCCATGTTAAACATGTAGTTTCCATACACGACCTTTTGTCTACTCCTCCATACTCCAAGCTTTCAGTAGAATATTTGAAGGAAATTATGAATTACCTTGTAAAAACAGGTTTTGCAAAGTGGCTGGATGAAAATAGACTTAGAGTTTATTGGAAGTCCTTAGAAGAATTGGCAGACTACCTATACAATTGGTCACTAAATACAGGAACCATCTATTTTACACCTTATGACCTTTTACAAGAAGGCCCAGAGATCATAAAGAATTTACCTACCGAAGATATTCTTCAAATAATCAATATTTTAATAAGTAGTAAAAAAGCGAAATGGATGGATAAAAACAGAAAAGCTGTACGGATATTACTTCCAGAACCTAAAGAGAAATAGTAACCAGTTTCGGTGTAATTTATTTTAAATCGCTATGATTCTGTAATGACGAAATTGGATTTAGTTTTGGCAGTATTCTACTTATCTACTTGTTAAAAATGATAACAATAATCTTAATATACAAATAAAAGCAGTTTATTTCATACTCAGCTTAAAAGATATTTCGGAGAAATACTTCTTGGGTGTTTGTTAATGAAAGCAGTAATATTAGCGGCTGGGCTTGGCTATAGGTTAAAACCGCTCACAGAAACAAGACCGAAGCCAATGTTAGAAATTGCAGGCAAACCTTTACTACAATATGTTATTGAGAGTCTCCGTGAAAATCAGATTAAAGACATTTTGATCGTAGTTGGTTATAAACGTGAAGTTATAGAAGATTACTTTGAATTCGGAGACAAATTCAACGTAAAAATAGACTATGTTTTACAAGAAGAAGCATTAGGCGTAGAGGATGCCATTTTAAAGACTGAGGAGAAAATGAAGAATGAAGAACAGTTTTTGGTTGTTCACGCTGATGTTCTTGCGGATCCAGAACTGATAGGCAGAACTATTAAGACCTTTAAAAATTTAGATGCCGATGCGACAATATCTGCAACTCTTGTTGAAAATCCTCAGTTCTACGGTGTAGTTGTTTTTTCTGAAGATTCAAAGTTGGAGTATATAGTTGAAAAACCAAAACCTGGAGAATCACCTAGTAACTATGCAGTAGCGGGAGTATATGTTTTCAAAAACATTATTTTTGACTTTCTTAGAAGCGAAAAAACTCTTGACGCCGCAATTAGAAAACTCGCCCAAAAGGGAAACGTCTATGTGTCTGTCTGGGAGAAGGAATGGGTTGAAATAAGATATCCATGGGATATTCTAAGAGCCAATCGTCTGGTTCTTTCAAAAATGCTTAAAGGCAAGGGATCTTTCATTGCAGAAACCGCATCAATAGATAATGGCGCAAAAATTGAGGGCCCTGTATGGATATCAAATAACGTAAAAATAAGATCTGGATCTACAATTAAGGGTCCCTGTTACATTGGAGAAAACAGTTATATTGGAAATAACGCCCTTATAAGAGAATACGTATCAATTGGAAGAGATGTTATTGTTGGATTTGGCGTGGAGCTTAAGAACAGTGTTATTTTCAATGGAACAAAGATAGGCCGCCTTTCCTTTATTGGGGATAGTATTCTTGGAGAGAACGTTGACGTGGGAGCTGGTACTCAGACGTGGAACGTTTCGCCTAGATCAGAGCCAATTTATATGAATATAGAAGGAGAGAAGGTTAAAGTTCCCATGGAAAAATTTGGAGCCGTTATTGGAGACAACACACGAATATCCATTAACGCATCGATTCTCCCAGGGAAAATAATTGGTACAAATGTTGATATTTCTCCCGGTGTTATTGTTGACAGAGATGTTCCATCAAACACGGAGGTCTACGCAAAACAAGAAGTAGTTATCAGGTCTAAGCAATAAAATAACTTAATCGGCTTACATCTTAACACGTCTTCCTCTATTTTTTATAATTTTTAAGAGCATATTCTTTCCTTCCGGAGAATTAAATATGGGTAACTCCCAATTTTCAACCAGTTTTCTTCTAGCAGTTAAAACTTTCTCTCCAGTAAGTTTATTTACACCCTCTTTAAGATATTCTTCAAAATACAGTAGAATGCCTCTTCTTTGCCACGTAGGAGTCTTTGCCAAGTTTATTCCTTTCTCTCTGAACACGAGATCGTGTAACCCTGCGCTTTTTAAACCTTTAAGTAATTTTGCAGCATCTTCGCGAGAGAAGCCTTTCTCAATAAGTGTGTAAAAGGCATAAGAGTTTATGTGATTTCTCCAGCACTCTAGCTGTCTCCAAGCTAAATATTCTAAAATCTTTTTTTCAGGTATTGGAATTACTCTTGCGTCGAAGCTAATGGTTTTTACAATTTTCCGTCTTAGATAGAGTTCAAGAGAAAAAGCACTACTAAGAAGTGATGCTACTACACTATCTATTTTCTCTACTCTCCCGTTGAATGGTGCATCAAAGAAAAGGATATTTATTTCATCTGAGAAAATGTAGGCTAAGATTGGGGTTAAATTGTTTTTAAAAATCGTTTTTGCCGAGTTCACCATGATTTCTGCGAATTCTTTATCGTAAGGTTTTTTGAATTTAACTTCGTTAGTTAGGCGATGAAAATTCCTTCCATCACATCTTACAAAGAATGGAATGTTATGTGGAACCTTTATTTCACTAAAAATTTCGTACTTGTTTCCTTCAAAAAACATTGGTGACACCAGTAAAAATAGGGAAGAAAGAGTTATTTTCTCTTTGAGAAATATTCTTTCATTCTATTTAATCCTTCTTTGAGTGTTTCTGGTTCTTCAACGATTGGAGCAAAGCTGAGTCGAAGCCATCCTTCCATGCCGAAATCGACGCCTGGAGCCAGTGCGACTTGACATTCCTTTAATAGGTCGTTGCATAATTTTTTCGAACTTTTTTCGTAGCTTGATGCATCAAAGAAAACATAGAATCCTCCCCTCGGCTCTAAGATCCCTAGACCCGGTATATTGTTTCTTAGTTCTTCAGTTGTGTACTGTGCTACCTTTTTATATTTGTCTCTACCCTTTTCATAGTATTCTTTAATGCTTTTCAATTTTTTATTATCTTGGAGAACTCTAGTAAGAATTTCTTGAGCCATTCTGTTGGGACATAGTATTCTTGCTTGTTCTACTGTTTCAACAGCATCAATTAGTTCTTTGTCGGCGACGGCGTAGGCCATTCTCCAACCTGGAATCCTAAACTCTTTTGATAACGTACACATCCAGATTTCGTTTTCTCTTCTTTCTCTGCTGAAATAACTTGGAGGTTTTTCGTAGATAAACGTTCGGTAGGCAACGTCTACCATGACCCAGATACCCTTTTCCTCTGCGATATCATTAATTGCATTAAGCATATCATCTGTGTAAATTTGTCCATCAGGGTTGCCTGGTGTACATATTATTAGCATTCGTGTTTTATCGCTTATCATTTCTTGCAGTTCGTCGAAGTCTGGATTGAACTCATGATTTCTGAGAATCGTCCATCGTTTTATTTTACATCGAAGCAGCGTTTCTATTTGAACTTGCCTTGGATAGTTTAGATATCCGGGACGTGTAATAATCACCTCGGTACCTAGATCCAAGATGGAAAGCATGAAGGCCGCGGTTAACTCCGTGCTTCCAGACCCTACAATCACTTCCTCTTCAAGTATTTTCCGGTTAAAAACGTATTTTTCGTAATTTACAATTCCATTTATGAAATCCGGTTGTCCACGAGTTGTTCCGTACCTTGAGGATTCGATCCACGTGTTATCGTCCTCTATGACTTCTTTAGCTACCTCTTTGAGAACTGGTGGAGGAGGGTCTTGAGGCCAACCGCCCCCTAAGTATATTAGAGGTTTTGGATATTTTTCAGGATGTTTTTTAAAGTCTGTAACTAAAGACATTATTTCTCGGATTGAGCTCGGATTTTTTATAGCGTAAACGGCCGTTTCAGAAATTGTACCTTTTGTCATAGGTTTTCAACCCCAACCCAGCACTTATGTTCACTTCTGTAATATCAACATATAAATACTCACTAACCTGCTTTCATTTTACGTGAAAATTAAGATATCTTCAAAGGTGAATATATTGAAATTAACTACTGAAGAAGAAGGTTTCCGAGCGAAGGATGATGTGCATAACGAAGTTGGCGAGATTAAGTATAAGTGCGAATGTGGTGAAATAATCGAGTTTTATAAACTTTTAAGAACACGTGGGAAGTGTCCTAAATGTGGAGCTGTTTTACTAAAATTTACAGAGATCGAATAAGAGATTCGATAGGGAAATTGAGATTAAAATATTTGTGGTAAGGTGAAATTGAGGATATCTCAATTTTCGGAACATTTATCAGAAAACTTATAGGTTACTTTAACAATATTATTTTGCCTCTAGTTAAATTTAGACTTTACAAAAGGAGGAAGAAAAAGTGCCCTGTCCCAAGTGTGGAAGCACTAATCTAATTAAAATAGAAGATAAATCAACTATTTTGACTTATGTAGCGCATACTCCAGTGTACGCTAAGAAATATAAATGTTTAGACTGTGGATATGAATGGCGTCCCGAAGAAGAAGAAAAAACGTAGAAAACTGTAAAATTTGCTTAAAATTTTTCTAATTATTTAAAATCGATCATATGCGGTGTATAGAAGCGCCGCAATTCTAATGATGCAAAGGTTCTTATAGGTTGATGGTTTAATCAATCTTGGAGATGTAGCTATCATGTCTGAAAGTTTCGCAAGTATATTTAATAAGGTATTGAAAAAATTACCGTCGAAATCTGCAGCAGAAATGGCTAGTGCTATCGGTAAATTTTTCGAACTAGTTTTAAACGGACTATCAATATTAGAAGAGAGGATAAGTGATGTTGAAAAACGAGTCCAACAAATTGAAACTCAGATAAATTCGTTGAAACAATCCGTGTCAACTCAGGCAAGACCAAGTCAGCCAACTTTAACTCAATATCCACAACCTACTCCGCAGCCAACACTACAACAACCACTACAACAACCACAACAACCACAATCTCCGCCACAACAACCGCTCAGACCTGTAACTTCGCCTCCACCAACACCATCAACTCCACCGTCATCAACTCCACCGCCCAGCGTACCCCAAACCCCACCACGGCGTCCTGTACAACCTCCACAGGCATCGACACCTCCATCCGCTCCGAAACCCTCACCTCCACCAAGCCAGCCACGACCTGTAACACGACAAGATATTCACAGACAAGCATTACAAGAGTTAAAAGAACTCTTCGCAAAGGTAAGAAAAAGAGAAGAATAATTTCATAATCACTCTGTACACTTAAGGTAAAATATGCAAGTGTTTAAAGGATTTTCGTGTACTTTCCTTAAGTAATTTTATTAAATTTTGTTTACTTTTAATCTCATGAAACTTCTGATGTAGACTTGTATTAGTTTTAGGGTATTGAAGTGAATAAAACGAATTTAAGGGTCATGAGACAGTGATGAGACTTGTTGCTTTCACTTCTTTTAGGATTAAATCAGGGGTTGACATTAAAACATATTTATATAGCTGATATGAGTATTTGCGATAAGATGCATTAATCTTTCTCATAATTCTACTGCGGAGATTTAGATATGATAGTTTATGCCGATTTACACATACATTCGCTGTATAGTACCGGTACAAGCAGTAAAATGACGCTGGAAAACATAGATCGGTACGGAGAGATGAAAGGTCTTAATTTAATTGGTACAGGAGACTTCACTCATCCTAAGTGGTTGAGAGAACTAAAAGAAAAACTTGTTGAAGTTGAAGGAACAAATTTATACACGTTTAAAAAAAGAAGAAGTAATGTACACTACATGATTACCGGCGAGATTTCCACAAACTTTGAATATAAAAATGCTATAAAACGAATCCATAATCTCCTTTTAGTACCAAATTTTGAAATTGCAGACCAATTACTCGATGTATTAAGAGAATACGGAGATTTATCATTAAATGGTCGGCCAGAACTTGAAATAACGGCTTCAGAATTTGTGGAAATAGTGAAATCTACCGACCAGCGAGTAGAGGTTATACCTTGCCATATATGGACTTCGCATTTCTCAGTGCTCGGACAAAAGGGGTTTAATAGCGTGAGAGAATGTTATGAGGACCAGACAAAAAATCTTTTAGCTCTTGAAACCGGCCTTAGTGCAGATCCAAAAATGTGCTGGAGAGTAAAAGAACTAGATCAATTTCCACTTGTTTCAAATAGCGATTCACATAGTCCATATCCTCACAGGTTAGGTAGGGAGGCAAACGTTTTAGAAGTCAAAGAATTAACTTTTGGATCCATAATTGAAGCTATACGTAAGAGAAGAAAAGAAGAGTTTAAAATGACTATAGAGGTCCCACCAGAATATGGTAAATATCACTACACGGGACATAGAAAAGACCGGAGATATTTAATTGGTGGTATTTGGAAAACCCATGAAGTAGATGTCTGCTTGCATCCAAAAGAAGCTATTAAACTCAACAATATTTGTCCAATATGTAGAAAAACCATGACCATTGGTGTTTTGCAAAGAGTTGAAGAACTAGCAAATAGACCAGAAGGATACACTCCACCCAACTACATATCCTTTGTTCACTTAATCCCACTAACTGAAATATTGATGTACGTTGAAAATACAAGTAGCCCTGTGGTAAAGAAAATATGGGAAAAATACGTAAGCCTCGTACACAGTTTCAGAAACGAGTATAATGTCATGTTAAATGTACCAAGGGAAGAACTAGCAAAAATTGCAGGACCAAAAGTAGCAGAAGCAATAATAAAAGTTAGGCTTGGCCACGTTAGGTACGAACCCGGATTTGATGGTGTTTATGGAAAAATAATTTTCAAAACAGACAAAGATGAACCAAGAAACCTACATTTTAAAGGGCTTAAGGGACAAACTAAATTAACAGATTTTTCTTAGAAAACACAAATCTGAAAAATATTTAACTATTATTTGGCGGGCCCGCCGGGATTTGAACCCGGGACCTTCGGCTTTCTCCCATTCATCTAACAACGGTGACCGGAGGCCGACGCCATATCCTGCTAGGCCACGGGCCCTTCCCTAATAGTTATCTACGTTTGTTAGGAATTTTTAAGTTACGGTTTTCCAGAAATATGATCCTTTAAGAAATCAAAAACAGGAATATACTTATTGTTACTACCTATAAATAGACGTTTTTCTTGAATAACTTTTCCCACAATTGAAGCGGAAATTCCGTGGTCCTCAAGTATTTTAATACATTTTTTAGAGTTATTTTTACTAGAAGTTAGAATCACTCCGAAACCTGGATATACTTTAACCCATTTAAGTAAATTAATATTTTCTGGTCTTGGTATCTTTTCGACGTCAATTTTCCCTCCTACATTACTTGCTTCTAAAAGCATAGCTAAAGTTCCTATAGAGCCAGGATTACTGATGTCTTTGCATGCTGTTGCGAGTTTTTCCTCAGCTATCCTGTATATTGCTTCAAATTTTTCCTGAACTTTTTCAGGAGATTTATGTGATGTAGTGTCCCATGCAAGTTTAAACTTTGAATGGAACATTCCATCTAAATCAATAGCAATGATTATGGAATCGCCTATTTTTGCGGTATCACTAAAAATTATATGGTCTTTATGCACTAAACCCAGTATTGCAACGGAAATTGATAACATTGGGCTATCGGGGTGTAAATGTCCACCTACGCAAGCAACTCCAAACTTTTTGCAGCCATCAATAATACCTGCCACAATTTTATCAGATTTTTCTTGGTTAGATAGCCCTAAAACATCGACGATTGCCATTGGTTTGCCGCCTTTTGCAACTATATCATTTACATTTACAAGAACTGAACAGTACCCCGCAAAATATGGATCAGCTTCTACAAGTTTATGCCAAATACCATCCGCAGCGAATAGTATAAGTTCGTTATTTCCATCTAGTTCTATAATGGCGCAGTCTTCTCCAAAACTTCTTAAAATTTTTGCAAGGGAGAAATTGAGAGTAGCGACAAGTTTAGATGTAACATGAATAATAGGCTTTTTCCTAGTTACACCTATAAAATTTCTAATTTCATTAGCTAGCGTAGTTAACTCTTCGACAGACAAAGACATATTTGTTCATCTCGTTTAGATCAAACTTTAACGTTAGATACCTTGATTGTAAAAGTCATTGCGATTCTTTTTCTTTCTTAAGTCTTTAAGGGCACTTGCAAATGCTATTGAACTTACATATACGCTTATAGGTCCTGCACGTGATGTGTCAACAAGATCAATGTTAATTTTCAAAAAGGCGCACCGTGACTCTTTCCTCCTCCTAGATGAATGAGGGTTCTATACATGAGATTTCCGCTTATTCCGTCTGGCGCTATTATTATGTTTGCGTTTTCTTTCATCGCATTTTCGATTTTTCGCGATTGAAAATATTTTATCCATAATTCTCATTTTATAGTTGACACCTCAGAGATGATATTTAGCATAACATTAAAGTTAATTAAAATGTTTTTGAATACAAATAGCATTTACTTGGAGGTGGAATAGTGAGTATAGCGATTACAGTTAGGTTACCAAAAAGGTGTATAGAAATCATTGATGAGATGGTTAAGGCTGGAATATTCACATCAAGAAGCGAAGCAGTAAGGTTTATCGTCAGATATTCTTTGGTTGAAGGTATACATAAAAAATTGCTTCCAAAAAAGAAAGAAGAAAGTGTAAATGTTAAAGTGTGTAGGAAAGCGGAGGAGGATTAGTGTGAAGCTACGTGTTGCCGCAGTACAGATAGCACCCAAATTAGGCAATTTAGAGGAAAACATCGTAAAAACATGCGCGTTCATAGAGAAAGCTGTGGAACAGGGAGCAAGACTTATAGTTCTTCCAGAATTATCTAATTCAGGTTACAATTTTAAAAATAGACAACAGGCTTTAGAATGTTCAGAGCCAATACCAAATGGGCCAACTATAAAAGAATGGGAGAAACTAGCTAGAAGACATAATGTATGGATTATAGGTGGAATAAATGAAAGATATAAAGATAAATTGTACAATTCAGCCGTGATTTTAGGTCCAGAAGGGTATGTCGGAAAATATAGAAAACTCCACTTGTTTGCTAAGGAAAAATTTATTTTCCAGCCAGGTGATTTACAACTAGAGGCCATAAAAACTGGAGATTTTACTTTTGGAGTTATGATTTGCTTTGACTGGGCATTTCCAGAAGTTGCACGGGTTCTTACTTTAAAGAGTGCAGAAATTGTATGTCATCCCGCAAATCTGGTTTTACCCTATGGTCAAAAAGCAATGCAAATAAGAGCACTTGAAAACCACGTTTTTACGATAACTGCAAATAGAGTTGGTAAAGAGAAAGATCTCATGTTCACGGGTCAAAGCCAAATAACCGACGTGAAGGGAGAAGTATTAGCTAAGGGGAGTAAAAATAAAGAGGAAATAATAACTGCCGAGGTAAACATAGATGAAGCAAGGAATAAGAAAATAACTCCTTACAATGACCTTCTAAAAGATAGACGCCCTGAATACTATTCGCTTCTAGCAACTAGTATAGGATAAAACCTTAACATAGATTTGTAATTTAAAGTAATTCCACATTACGCTGAACTTGTTTTCTTGTACCATATTGCAAATGTGTTCCTGGTTTCACAAGATTTGAATACATGTGAGACGTTATACGTGTTAATCATCAGCTTCCAGCAACTTGTAATTTGACCACTTTTAACGAAATATTAAGTTTTGGTTTTGTTTTGGTTGATTTGAATTTAGTCAAATAAAATATCATATAGATTTTGATGAAAAACACAGCTCCCAATTAAAATGTCAAAGAAACACTTATATCCTTGTTTTTCAACTTAAAACCACCATAAAAAATCAAAGCGAAAATAAACAAATAAAAAGAAGAAAGAAGCTCTATAAACTTTATATGAAAAATTTAAAAACAAATGCAACTATTTTCTAGTGAGGTGGGCTTGAATGAAAAAATTATCAGTTGAAGAACTTCTTGAAAAGGCCAAAAAACCAGCAAAACTAGCACTAGCATACCACCCATTCTACCAAGGAAAACTACAAGTAATGCCAAAGTGCGCTATAAGAAATATGTATGACTTCAGTATATGGTACACTCCTGGGGTTGCTGCGCCATGTAGAGAAATCCATAAGGACCCTGAGTTATCTTTTGAATACACTAACAGGTGGAATTACGTTGCGGTTGTAAGCGATGGAACTAGAGTTCTTGGGCTAGGTGATATCGGTCCTGAAGCAGCCATGCCAGTCATGGAAGGAAAAGCTATACTTTTCAAATATTTAGGTGGTGTTGATGCTTTTCCGATTTGTTTAGCAACAAAAGATCCCGATGATATTATAACGGCACTTAAATGGCTTGAACCGACATTTGGTGGAATTAACTTAGAAGATATTGCAAAACCGAAATGTTTCCATATACTTGAAAAGGCTCGTGAAGAACTAAATATTCCAGTTTGGCATGATGATCAGCAGGGAACCGCAACAGTAGTGCTTGCTGGATTAATAAACGCTTTAAAGATAGTAGGTAAGAAAATGGATGAAATCACGGTTGCCATGGTTGGTGCCGGTGCAGCTAACTATAGGACAGCTGTTGTTCTCATTAAAGCAGGGGTTAAACCTGGAAATATTATTATGGTCGATAGTAAAGGTATTTTGCATCAAAATAGGAAAGACATTGAGGCTAAAAAGGATGAAAATCCGTGGAAGTGGGAAATGTGTGTTAAGACTAATGCTGAGGGAAGAGAAGGTGGAATCCCAGAAGCAATGAAAGGCGTGGATGTTTGTATAGCTGCGTCCAGACCTGGCCCTGGTGTAATAAAGCCTGAATGGGTTAGTAACATGGCAGATGATGCAATCGTCTTTGCGTGTGCAAATCCAATACCTGAGATCTGGCCTTGGGAAGCCAAGGAAGCTGGAGCTAGAATTGTCGCAACGGGTAGATCAGATTTCCCGAACCAAATTAATAATTCTCTAGGATTCCCAGGTATATTTAGAGGAGTTCTTGATGTAAAGGCTAGAACCATCACAGATGATATGTGTATTGCGGCTGCAAACGCGCTAGCTGAATATGCTGAAGAAAAAGGTATTCACGAAGATTACATAGTACCTACTATGGAAGAGTGGGATGTTTATCCACGAGAAGCAGTCGCATGCGCATTGGAATCTATTAAGGAAGGAGTTGCTAGAGTTAAGCTGAGTAAACAAGAACTTTGGGAAAGAGCAACAACAATAATAAAAAGAGCTCGAGAAGCCACTCACCTACTAATGAAAGAGGGATTAATTCCACCGCCGCCAGAAGAAGAGGTATTAAAAAAATAGATTAATCTATTTCTTTAAAATTTCTTTATTTTGTACTTTAAAAAGAAAAATAAGAAAGATTAGACATCAATTACCATTCTTTCTTTGTCATAATCTGCTAGTTCAAATTCCCGCGTTAGTTTTATGGCCTCTCGGGGACAAGACTCCTCACATTGCGCGCAGTATAAACATCTACTGTAGATGAATTTTGGTCGTTTTTTGAGCTTTGTTCGTTCATCTTCTACCATTTCAATAGCTCCAGCTGGACAGTCTCTAGAACATAAGCCGCATCCGATACATTTCTCTATGTTAAATTCGATTTTTCCACGGTACCCTTCTGGAACCTCTACCTTAACAAAAGGATACATTTCAGTGGCTGGTTTTTTAGATATGTGGTTTAGTAATTCTTTTTCAAGTGTCCCAGGAACAGGCATTTTAGATTACCCCCAAAAATATGAGAAGTTGGACAGCTAAGATTTGTAGTACTGCAAATGGTATGAGATATTTCCAGAACCCTCGAACCACTTGATCTATTCTGTATCTAGCAAATAAGGATCTAAGGTTGCTTAGGATAAACATTACTACTAGGGTTTTAATTATGAACCATATTGTGTAGAATACTGGCTCTAAACCTGGGATTGATGGTCCATATGGGCCGCCAAGAAAGAGAGCCACAGCAAGTCCCGAGACAAAGACCATTTTTAGGTCTGTTGCAAGCCTGAAAAAGGCTAATTTTTTACCGCTATATTCTACTTGCCAGCCAGCTACAATTTCAGTTTCTGCTTCTGGAACGTCAAATGGAATTTTTTCCAATTTTGCAAGAGAGCTTATGAGATAGATTATAAATGCGACTGGTACGATAACTATTAGGGGTAGCTTTAACGTGTTTACTTGATATGTAACTATGTTGACAATTTCTAGGCTTCGTGTAGCGAGAGCTACTGAGATTACGGATAGAGCAAATGGTATTTCGTAGGCAACGAACTGTAGTCCAGTTCTCTCTGTACCGACGATTGAGAATCTGTTGCCAGAGAAGTACCCAGCGAACATTATTAACAGTCCAAATACTGTGGAAATGAATAGTACAAGCAAGAGGTCTCCTGGTAAACTTAGTATCCCGGATAGTGAGGCTATAGGTATAAATAGCAACGTAAACAGTGACACGACAAGTGTCAGTAGGGGTGTTACTGTAAACCCAAATTTATCAGCTCCAGCAGGTGTAATATCTTCCTTTGCGAGTAGTTTTATGAAGTCAGCAAAGGGCTGAAGTACACCTTTTGGCCCTGTTAGTAGAGGCCCGATTCTATTTTGGAATCTGGCATATAGTTTTCTGTCAAACCACTCCAAGAACCAACCGTAAGCAATACAGAAAAGAGCTCCTGGAAACAGTATAAATTTTAAAATTAAAATGAGTAGTTCTATTGTTTCCATCTTTCCCTCACCACTTCTTTACCATGTTCCTTATACCATTTAATTGAATATATTCTTAGTTGTTCCTTGTCCCAAACCCATGTTTTTTCAGAATTCTCATCTATGAAGAGTGCACGATCCATACATGCGAAGCAAGGGTCAATTCCAGCGAGCACTATGGGTATGTCGGCGATGTATCCTCCTTTAAGCATTTCGGCAACTGGAAGCAAGTTGGCAAGTGTTGGTGTACGAACTTTAAGTCTTTCAGGTTTATCAGTGCCATTTGATTTTATGTAGTATAAGAGTTCGCCTCTTGGCGCTTCAACTCTTCCAAGAACTTCGTTTTCAGCTATTTTACGAGCAAATTTAGTTCTTATTTCTCCTGAAGGCAAGTTTTCAAGTATCCATCGACTCATTAAAATGCTCTGAATAGTTTCGTCAACACGTACAAGAATTCTAGCAAGCACATCGCAAGTGTCGTAAACTATTACCTCAAAGGGTACTTCGTCGTACGCTCCGTAAGGATCATCTCTACGTATATCCACGTCAACTCCAGATGCGCGAGCTGTCGGACCGACTGCATTAAGTTTTAATGTTTTTTCTTTTGATAATATTCCTACGTTTGCAGCCCTAGCTAGGATTGTTTGTTCTTTCATGCAAACTTCTTTATAGTATTTTGTTCTTTCCTCGAGTACATCTAGTCCTTTTAATATTTTATGTTTTAATTCATCTGAAATGTCTCTACGAACTCCTCCCACAGTACTCATCGCGTAATTTACTCTATTTCCTGAGATCATTTCTAGTAGACTCATGACTACTTCTCGATCGCGCCAAATTAACATGAAGAGCGTATCAAATCCTATTTCATGTGCGGCGACGCCAAGCCATAATAGGTGACTGTGAATACGTTCTAATTCCCAGATTAACGTTCTAATATATACTCCTCTCGGAGGAGCAGTAATACCGGCGAGTTCTTCGACCGTTTGAGCGTAACAACCTTGATGTGCAGCACTACAGATACCGCAAATTCTTTCACAGAGATATAAGTTCTGGATATAGGTTTTTGATTCCGCTAGTTTTTCAATTCCTCGGTGAGTATAACCTATTCTAAAATCTACATCTATAACTTTCTCTCCATCAACAGTGAACGTGAAGTTTTCAAATTCTTTAAGGGCCGGGTGTTGCGGGCCTACGGGTATTTTAAACACTCGTTTTTCTTCAACTTCTTCTTCCAACATTTTCACCTCCCAGAATATTATTTAACTTGCTCAGGTTTCCAATCTTTTCTGAGCGGATGAACTCCTTCAGGCCAGTCTTCGGGTAGCAATAGACGTTTAAGGCTTGGATGACCTTCGAATGTTACCCCGATAAGGTCGTAAACTTCTCTCTCATAAACGAGTGCTGACGGAAAGATATCTGAGACTGTACCGATTTTTGGATTGGACTTGGGAATCTCTGTTCCTATTGTTATACTTAACTTATTTTTAGGCTCTAGAAGATGATATAAAAGTTCTATTTTTTCGCCCTTATCTACTCCACTTATAGTTGATAAATGATAAGCATTCCACTTTTCCAATGCATATTTTAATGCTTCTTTATAAGCATCCATTGTTACCCTTACGAAAACTCGACCTTTACGTTGAACATAGCCGTCTACAAATTTATCTCCCAGAAACTTCTTGAGATTTTCAAGCACCTGATTTTCAAGCGATAATTCCTCACTCATTTTTACCTCCCCTTCCTCACAATTTTTGTAATTTTTCTAATAACTTTACAACTCCGTGAATTATCGCTTCCGGTTTAGGTGGACAACCAGGCACAAAAACGTCAACTGGTATCACTTCGTCTACTCCAGCTACTACACCGTATCCTCCACGGAAAACTCCCCCAGTCATGGTGCACGTGCCTACGGCCAAGACAAATTTCGGATCTGACATTTGATTATATATTCTTACCAGTCTCTTCTTGGTCTGTCTGGTTACTGGTCCCGTTACTACTAGTACATCTGCGTGTCTAGGACTTCCTTTAAGGAGAATTCCAAAACGTTCAACATCAAATCTGGGGGTTAGCGCTGCGATAACTTCGATGTCACATCCGTTACAGCCGCCAGAGTTGTAGTGAATTATCCAAGGAGATTTTATTCTGGCCCATTTCACAAGTTTACCTAATACTGCCATTTCTACCACCTTGGTATTTGCAAAAGGGTTAGGAAAACTATGATTGCATATGCTGCAACCACATAAAACGAAAAGGAGAACATGGATAATGCTAATATAAGAGTTGCTATTTCGAAAAGCACAAAGAAGGCAATGTAGTAAAAGTTATGAATATACATCTGGATCTTTTCGGGTGGGTAGTCTTCACCGCACGCGTAGGGAGCAGTTTTTTCAGGGTTTTCCTCGCTTGGAGGAGCTATTTTTTTCCCTAGAAGGTAGAATACGACTGCTATGAGCAAACAAATTAATAGTCCGACCCAAGTTGCTAAGGCTTGCATATCACTAAACCTCCAGCAGTCCTAACACTCAGCCAACTACTAACTTCATTCATCTAATAAAAGTGTATCGATTGGATAAAGATGAATCCCTATTAAATTCTGTCACAAATATAATGATGGATACGCAGTCTATTAATAAATTTCCTAATATTATAATAATTATGCAATTTACGAATTTGTAAATAGCAGCTATGTTAGTTTTAAATTAGAGGTAGGATTGAATTAAGACCCATATGTTATCTTATTCTTATTGTGTATTAACATTCTAAGTGTTGAATGTTAAGCCCATTGTTTTGCATACTCTTGCTGTAACTCAATTTTGTGAACATTATACGCTATTACTTAAGACTTATTCAACTACACCTTACTAAATTCACAGATTTATGCGATATAAACGAGAGGAAGAATGTGAGTCTAGTTTTTAATAATTTTACTTTTTAGTCTACAAAATGAACATATTTCTGTCGATGTTGGCATTCCACATAGCTTGCAGGTAGTTAACTCTTTTTCTTCTTCGATTTTTTGCTTGTTTTGTAGTATGGGTTTGAGTTTCTTGTGGAACCCTCTAACCATGGTTAGAATTGCGCCTGGCCTTATGCTCTCGAGTTGAATTAAAATATTTTTTAACTGCAACGTAGATGCTTCTTTTGCATATGGGCAAGCTATATCAATATATTCCAGATTTTTGAACGTCACGTAAAGAGATATCTCATCTTCGTAAATTTCGAAGAGAGGTTTTACTCTGCCTATAAGTAGCTTATTGAATGTTGGCTGAATTGGAGACAGTCTGGAGAGAAGTTTAATATCCATGTTTACGAAGTTTTGAAGGATAAAAGATGCTTCGTCGTTGAGGTTATGCCCAGTTGCAACCTTATCAGCTGATAATTCAATAGCTTTTCTATTAAGTACATATCTTTTAATTAAGCCACAAACAGAACAAATAGGTCTTTTTAATCGCTTAGAAAAAACATCATCTAACGAAAAGCCATATTCATTTTTTATTTTTACTGTAATGAGATCTAATCCAAGTTTTTCACAGTTTTTCCTAGCTATCTCACCGCTGAGTTGAGAATATTTGTTAAGTTGAATTCCTAGGTCTATGAAAAGCGGTATAATTTCAAATTTTAATTCTTTTTGTAAATCTTTAAGTATGTGAAGAAGGGCGATGCTATCCTTTCCACCGCTAACACCAAGAAGAATTCTCTCCCCCTCCTGAATCATTCTGTACTTTTTTACAGTTTTGAATACTCTTTTCTCAAGATATTCCACAAAGTGTTTCTTGCACAGCGGAAGACCAGAGTATTTTATCGTCGTCGCAGCGAATTCGGAGCAAAATCTACAAAACTTACGTCGCATCTTAACCTCCAACCTTAATAACATCGTCTACAAATAAATCCTACATCCACCTATAATTTTCTATTTTCTTAGAGTACGAACATAATTATTTTGTTTCGAAAAAGCAAGAAGTACAGAACCGTATGGAACTTAGAAGAATATTTGGACAAAGAAAATGAGAAGATTACTAGAGCTAGTAATGTTTACTATTTGAAATTAAGGTTAGAAAAAACTTAGAATATTGACCAAACTAAGACATTGTTTGTAACTAATTTAAGTTATTAAGTTAAGTAAAGAAAGAAAAGAAATTTTTGTATGTCAGAGTTATTATAATATGTTAACTTAGTTTATGCTCATTCTCATTATTAAATACGCATAGAGACTTAACCTAAATAAATCAATGAAAAATAATATAGTCATTAAAAGGGTAAATAAAAGACACTTTATGTTTTGAATAGAACATTTGCTACACTTACACGGAGTTGTTCTCGTACTCTTTCAAGTCTTGCTTCAAAAGTGTTATCTAGTGTAAAGGACTGATCTAATGATCTGACTATTGCTCCTCCAATACTTTTGACTTTGTCCTTTGAGATAACAATTGAGGTTGCTGTTCCTGTTTGTTTTTCGATCTCTTTAGCTATTTTAGATAGATCTGGCTCTATATTTGTGTTTTCCGATAGAAGAACCTCTAAGTTACCTCCACCTATCGTTATTGCGGCATCTTTGATTAAGTTTTCTAGGACCTCTTTATATTCTGGGGTTTGACAAAATTCCTTTAGCCTTTCCAGAGCTGTGTCGAAAGCATTTGATATAACTTCTTCTTTTGCGTTAAGTAACTTCAATCTAGCTTCTAGCCTTGCTTCCGACATTATACGGCGAGCGCGAGCTTCTGCATCCGCTTTTCGTCTATTGATTATTTCATTGACTTCTTTTTCAGCTTCCCTTTTAGCTTCATCGAGTATTTTTCGGGCTTTTTCTTTCGCTTTTGCAATTATTTCTTCGGCCTTTGCCTTTGCTTCATTAATAATTATTTCTTCGATTTTTTCTATTTGCTCGCTCAAGCATTTCACACTCCAATTATGGTGTTTATGATTAATTTTATCGCATCTTCAAATTTTTTCTTCGAGTTGGTTTTTAGTTTTTCAGCGTCTTCTTCCGCTTTTTTGACTATAATTTTTGCCTCTTCTTCTGCCCTTGCCAAGATTTCTTTCCAAACTTTTTCTGCTTCAATTTCGGCATTTTTCAGCATTGTTTCTCTCACATTTTCTGCTTCTTTCTTTGCTTGTTTGACTATCTCCTCAGCCTTTTTCTCTGCTTCGCTAATTATCTTTTTCGCTTTTTCTTCAACCTCGCTTATTAATTCCACAGCTTTACTAGCCAATTTAACCCCCTGCATTAAACTTTAATAATGAATTTTTAAGGGAGGCCAAGTACTAAATTGTGTTTTAACTCCACCCTTTTAAGCATTAGGGCGAAAACTTTTTAGGTTATAATTCCAATTAGACACTGCACAGCGCGACAGCAAATCGGGCGAGGTATGGAAATGGGCTCGGAATTTGTTGTTGAAGTTGCGTTAATTGCGTTTTTAATTATATTTGCGCTCCTAGCCGTCGAACTAAAGAAGTTAGCGTATGCAGTTGTTTCTCTTGGGCTCATGAGTACAGTTTTGAGCATAATCTTCTACGTACTCTACGCTCCATACGTGGCAGTTATTAATCTTCTAGTATATGCTGGTGCTGTCATCGTACTTTTCTTAGCAGTATTAAGTTTAATGAAGCCAGGTGAAGAAGGGGGAAAAGAGAAAAAATACGATATTATTGCAGAGATTTCAGGAGGAGTTCTTTTTATAATTATAGCCGTTATTTTAGTGCAAGTATTGATTACAAGTTACATAGGTCTTCAGTTTGTCTACGGGAAGGCCTTGAACCTGCCCGAACTCGTATCTTTCCAGGATATTTTAAAGAACGTTGCTCAATCCATATGGCAAGTAAGGGTAATAGATGTTTTAATTCAGGCAATGGCGTTGTTTGTAGCTGGTTTGGGTGTAGCTGCACTATTTAGAAGAGAAAGGGGAGAGAAAGAATGATAGGGTTAAACTGGTACTTGAGTGCATCTGCAATACTTTATTTGATAGGATTGTATTGTTTAGCTACTAAAAGAAACCTTATTAAAATGATAATAGGCATTGAGATACTGATCAATGCTGCTCACCTAAATTTCATTGCACTTAGCACAACGACTGCAGGGCTTGATCCCCTAGCCCGCACCTATGTTATAATTTCCATTGGTGTTGGTGCAGGAGTAATAGCTCTAGCGCTTTCGCTTACACTTCTTGTGTATCGACACTATGGAACTCTTGATGTTAGGAAAATGAGAAGATTAAAATGGTAGGAGGGCTGTTAAGCTATGCTACCTCTAGCACCATGGCTATGTTGGGGTATTCCTATAATAGGAGCAATTTTAACGCCTCTTTTAGCTAAAATTGGCCATAAGGCAAGAGACTATGGAGCAGTTCTATTCAGTATAGTCGGCTTTATATTTGGTCTTTCAATGATACCCGATATTTTTGCCGGGCAAGTCGTAAACTGGTTTACTGGCGAAGTACTCGGTAGCATTCCCTACGAGTCAAAAGTGATGTGGATTTCCAAATTAGGTATTGAAATGGGAGTTCTCGTTGACCCACTCAGTGTATTTATGGCAAACATTGCAGGCGGTCTCGGTGCCCTGATCATGGTTTATGCACTAGGATACATGCATGGAGACCCAGACTTAACCAGATACTGGTTCTTCAAGAACTTCTTCATTGGGGGAATGGTACTTCTAGTTATAGCCAACAACCTCCTACAAATGTTTATAGGGTGGGAAATCGTTGGACTATGTTCATATGCCTTAATAGGTTTCTGGCATAAGAAGAAGGAACCCAGTCCAGTTCCAGACTACAAAACCGAGGGCGAATACAACGCTATGTGTGGAATGAAAGCCTTCATTACAACACGAGTAGGAGATGTAGCCCTCCTAATAGCAATATTAACAATATATGCTTCAACTCTAAAAGCAGGACACCCAACGTTTAACTTTTTAGAACTTAAAGAAGAAGTAGAGTGGGCAAGACTGCTTGTAGCAAGCGGGATGTTAATACCGACAGTAATATTACTCTTCGGTGGACCGATAGGTAAGAGCGCACAATTCCCACTACATGTATGGTTACCTGAAGCTATGGCAGGTCCAACAACAGTTTCTGCACTTATACACGCTGCAACGATGGTAAAGGCCGGTGTTTACCTAGTTGCTCGAGTACTACCAATATTTGTTGAAGTATTTAAAGTAATTAACTTTACTAGCGCCTTATACACATTTTCAATGATAGTTGCATGTATAGGTGCTTTTACAGCTTTTCTTGCTGCAACAATGGGAATGGTGGCAAGAGAGGTCAAAAAGGTATTAGCTTATTCAACAATTTCACAAATAGGGTACATGATGCTTGCACTTGGAATAGGAGGGCTAATAGGTTACGTTGCTGGTGAAATAGCTGAAGGATACTACGCTGGAACATTCCACTTAATGTCGCATGCAGTTTTCAAAGCTCTCTTGTTCCTTTCGGCTGGTGCTGTTCTCCACGCTACTGAAACGAAAGACATGTTTGAAATGGGAGGATTAAAGCAATACATGCCGATAACATACAAATGTATGCTTATTGGCGCCCTGTCACTTGCTGGTATACCTCCTCTCAGCGGTTTCTGGTCAAAAGAAACGATATTTGATGCTGCTTGGGTTCTTGCACATGAAGCATATGATCACGGTTACACTCTTATTGGCACAACTGGATACATTCTATTGTTCCTAGCGGTAATAACCGCCGCAATGACATTATTCTACAGTATTAGAATGATAGCTATAATATTTATATGGCCAGAAAGTGAGTATCTTAAGGAAAGAGAACGAAAGGGAGAACACGTACATGAAGCTCCTCCAGTGATGTGGGTCCCGTTAGCTGTTCTAGCTGCTGTATCAGTTATAGGCGGCTTATTTGCCCCAGCATTCCAAGTATTTATGTTTAAAGGCTGGGAAGGAATAGAGATTCATGCTACGGCAGAAATCTTCATAAAAACTGTGGCTTCGCCAACAATCTTCATGACATTGGGTGCTTTTGCCCTTGGGGGAATTCCTGCATATTACTTCTACTGGAGCCGCAAAGTAGATCCAGGAGAATTCTTGGAGAAACATGGATTCTTTAAGGCTGTGCATAGCTTCTTCTATAATAGATGGTATATCAATGATTTCTACATGAAAGTGATTGTTGGAGGTTTCATAAAATTTAGCAACACGGTTTACAAGTTCTTCGAACAAGGGATCGTTGACAGATTTAATTACGCGTTGGCATGGGTTGTACGTAGTTTCAGTCAAGCGTTTAGAAAGACGCATACCGGCGATTTAAACTATAATATGATCGCTGTAATGCTGGGTGTAGTTGCAATACTATTACTATTACTCTTCGGATAAGGAGGGGAAAAGAATGAGTGGTCCGCTCTTAATCACGGTTGTGTTGCTTATTGTTGGTGCACCAATAGTTTATGCTGTAGGTAAGGGATCAACAAAAGCTGCTGGATGGCTAGCGTTTATTTTCTCGCTGATATCTCTAGCAATATTTTCACTATCTGTAGTACCTACGGTTCTTAAAGGAAACTTATGCGTTGAGAAGTATACATGGGCTGAAATGTTTGGCGCACCATTTCTAACCTTCGGGTTACGAGCAGATAATCTAAGTACTCCCATTGTAGGGATAATATTGCTATTATGTACGCTGGCAACACTATATTCTATAGAGTACATGTCACACGAACATAATCAAGAACTCTACTTTGCACTTTTGCTTCTCTACATAGCAGGTATGGTTGGTGTTGTTCTAGCAACCAACCTAGTTCAATTCTACATATTCTGGGAATTGATGTTAATCCCTTCATGGTTACTAATTGCCCGCTGGGGAACATCAGAAAAAGCCCAGTTAATAGCCTTTAAGTATTTCATGTTCACCCACCTAGGCGCGATATGTATACTTCTAGGCATTGCAGCCACGTGGAGTCTTACAGCAACATTTGATTTATATGCGGCAGAAATGGCTAGTGGTATAGCGGCAGCTCCAGCTTCAACTCTTAAACTGATAGTAGCCCTATTTATGCTAGGGTTTGCAGTAAAGATGGCGCTATTCCCGTTACACAACTGGTTACCAGATGCCCATGCAGAAGCCCCTACCCCAATCAGTGTTATTCTTTCAGGAGTAATGATCGAGTGTGGAACCTATGCAGTTGCTAGAATTCTCCTAACATTCTTCGGAACGATATTCGTTATATACACCGCTGTGTTCATGACGATAGCAGTTGTAACAATGATCTATGGTGGTGTATTAGCTCTAGCTCAAAAAGACCTTAAGAGACTATTTGCATGTTCAAGTATATCTCAAATGGGTTACATGTTTTTGGGGTTAGCATCAGCTACAACATATGGAATAAGTGGCTCAATGTTTCACATAGTAAACCACGCTATTTGTAAGGGTCTTCTCTTCATGGTCGCAGGAGTTTTGATGCATCAAATCGATCCAATAAAGGGTAGAGATATGGATAAACTTGGAGGACTGGCTGGAAAAATGCCAATAACTGCGACAATAACACTAATAGCTGGATTATCCATAGCTGGCGCCCCGCCTCTCAACGGGTTCGTCAGTGAAGTCTTAATGTTTGCAGGTGCCTTTACGGCTGCGTCTGGAGCTGGGTCTTGGAGCATGTCAATACTTATACTTGCAGCGATAGCTGTGATATCCACTGTAATAACAGCCGGATACATACTTTGGATGATAAGAAGAGTGTTCTTCGGCCCACCAAGAGAAGAATTTGAAAACGTCAAGGACCCCCCTCTTACTATGTTGGCACCCATGGCTTTTCTGGCTTTTCTTGCAATACTGTTAGGTTTCTACCCTGATCTTGTATTAAGAATATTAGTTCCAGCTGCTGAAGAAATAGAAAATTTGATCGGTGGTTAAAATGGCGCAGGAAGTATTGTTACCCCTATTAATACCATTTGTAGGCGCTATTGTGATCCCACTACTCAGTATGCTTCTTAGAAAAATGGGCATTGAGAAAGTCAGGGATTATATTGCAGCTTTGATAGCGCTAGGAACAATCGTGTCAGTGGTGAATCTTTACCAGACCATTTCTGAGCAGGGTGTACTCACATTTTATTACCTCTTCGAGCCTCCTACAGGGGCTTGCCTTAGGGTTGATATGTTAAGCTGGTTTATGTCTCTTGTCTTCAGCAACTTAGGTTTTCTAGTAACAATATACAGTATTGCATATATGGAAAAGGACACAGGGCTCGACAAATATTATGCACTTCTATTAGCTCTAATTGGTGGAATGAATTTAGTAGTATATGCTGGAGATCTGTTTACACTCTTTGTTGCTTGGGAGTTAATGAGCTTGTCAAGTTACACGCTTGTTTCATTCCGAAAAGAAACATGGGAGCCTGTAGAAGCAGGCTTCAAATACCTTATAATGTCAGCTTTCGGCTCCGCTACCCTACTTTATGCAATATCGCTTTTATATGGGCTTACTGGAACACTTAATTTCGAAGCTCTACACCAAGCTTTGCTAAGTACAGAGGCAAATCCATCTCTATACATTATAATAGGTATGCTAGTGATAGGGTTTGGGGTTAAAGCATCAATAGTACCACTACACACTTGGCTACCAGATGCGCACCCAGCTGCACCCAGCTCAATTAGCGCTATGTTATCGGGAGTAGTCATCAAAACTGGTGTATATGGTATTTTACGTATCTTACTTCTTGCTTTCCCAGTTACAGTGTTGGATTACGGAACAATAATTGCTGTCTTTGCAGTTCTAACCATGACTGTGGGCAACATAATGGCGTTACTTCAAGAAGATATCAAAAGACTGTTAGCATATTCCAGCATAGTGAACATAGGGTACATTTTTGCAGGTTTATCTGTGGGGATGATGAATGGCGTAGGTGAAGCAGCAGCTACAATAGGTGTGGCTGGAGGGCTTCTTCACATACTTAACCATTCCATAATGAAGGGGATGTTATTCCTTTGTGCAGGGGCTTTCATCCATGAGTTAGGTACCAGAAACTTGGATGAACTTAGGGGTATAGGACGCAAGATGCCTGTTACTGCATTCTGTTTCTTTATGGGATGTTTAGCTATTGCAGGAGTTCCAGGGCTAAATGGATTTGTTTCAAAGTTTATGATAATATGGGGAGCTGTTAAGGGTAAACAACTGGCGCTAGCAGCTTTAACCCTTATTAACAGCGCTTTCTCAGTAGCCTATTATTTACGATTAATACACATTATAATATTTGCTGAGCCAAGGAAAGAAATGGAACATATAAGAGAAGCTCCATTGTCAATATTGATACCCCTAGTTATCCTGACTATTCAGATACTCTTCATAGGTATTTGGTGGAAACCGGCGGTAGAAATTGTTGAGAAAGCAGCAGAAGCCGTACTTAAAATGTAACATTTTTAATTCCTATTATTTTTCTTTATAACGGTGAAGGAAAGTGGGTAGTGTAGCGAAATATGCTTATATAAATGCGAAAGTCAGAGGAATGATGGGTAGATTACTTACCAAAGAAGCTATAGACTCCCTAATCGGTGCCGAAAGTTTTCAAACAATGATTAGA
>JAUQZC010000130.1 GCA_030587435.1 Candidatus Baldrarchaeota archaeon
AAAGACATCGTATCCAGCCTCCCAAAGGATATAGTGGCTGACGAAGCTTACATTGAGGCTATCGTCCAAAAAAGAAAAATGAAAACAATAAACGTCAATGACGCTATTGTGTTTAATAAGGGGCCCGAGAACATTATGGACTTCATAAAGCAGGTTCGGAGGCACTTCTTTGGGCATTTACAAATAAAACGAAAAACTGGCTATTCTGTCTCCTCATTAAAGATAAGTGAGGTAAAGAAGGCCTTTATTGAATTAGCGAGAGTTTCCATTAAAAACCCTCTAAGGGTGCATTATTGTATCGTTTATATTTTCCTGGAAGCTTTCGCTCGGTTTTTGGGTTTTTTGGACTTTGTAAGTGGAAGGAAAAACCATGTTTTATGGGATATTGCATGGTCGACAAAGGACTTAAGAGAACATAAAATCCTTCGAAACAGCCATTTTACAGTACGTTAGTTTTATAAACTTTTGTCAAGCAAAATTGGGAATCACTTGAAGGACTCTTTGAGGAAAGGCAAAATGGGCACTGATGCAGAAGCGGAAAAGTGTCGTTTTATGAAAATACTTCTGACGAAATCCAAAAATACTCTTACTCTTCACCTAAGTGTTCTAGTATACATCATAATTATGATATATTTAACCTTCTTAAGATACTATTCGTTCTCATCGTCAGCATGGGACCTCGGAATTTTCAATCAGGCCTGCTACACAACATTGCATGGGAAAATTTTCTATTACACCGCTGAGTTGTATGCTAATCCAGGAGGATGCATTCTTGGGGCACATTTCAGCCCAATACTTTTTGCTGTGATACCATTTTATGCAATTTATCCGTCTCCGGAAAGCTTATTGACTATTCAAACAATAGTTCTAGCTATTGGAGCGTATCCCATCTTTCTAATCGCAAAGAAAGTTCTAAAAAGTGAAAATATAGCATTACTTTTTTCGATACTTTATCTTGTTTATCCTCATCTTCACAGCGTCAATATTTTTGATTTTCACCCCGATGCCTTCTTTGTATTATTCACACTTTTTGCCTATCTTTTCTTCATAGAAGAAAAGTGGAAGTCTTATTTCCTATTTGTAACTTTGGCCCTTTTAACAAAGGAGTTTATGTCTATCCTCATTTTATTCTTCGCAATAGGAGAATTAATCCCGCAAAGAAGGGAAATAGTGAACTCTTTAAGAATGAAAAAGCTTCCTTCCAAGAAATGCTTGGTATTGATATGCACATTACTTTTAGCTATAGGATATTTTGCTCTGGCAAAGTATCTTCTTTTAGTCTTTAATCCGCATAAACCTCCAGAATACATCGAAGGGGCGCCTTGGAGGATCCTAGGAATAGACCCTCTTGATCCGTCATCTTATACTGCTTTATATAAGGTTAATATTTTGGGCGCTATTTCATATGATTTTCAATCTAAAGTTTTCTATTTACTTACAATATTGTTTCCATTCATCTTTCTTCCCATTTTTAAACCTTTAAAATTTTTGCCAGCGATCATCTGGGTGGTAATAGCCTTTTTGTCAAATTATCCTCCGTATTACAGCTTGTGGCTTCACTATTCAGCGATGATTGTTCCCTTTACTGTTATTGCTTCAATTGAGGGAGTTAGAAAGTTCAATTTAATGAGGATTGAAGATATGTTTAATTCGCTTAGAAAAGTGCTTTTAATTGGATCGATTCTTGGTTTGATAGTTGCGTTAGTAATGGTGCCCCAAAGCATCTTTATGATTAGTGAACATGATAGAAAAGTCATGCAAACTATCGAGTGGATCCTAAGCAAAGATCCAAATGCATCTATTTTGACGCAGCATGACATTTTTCCTTACGTCTCTAGCAGAGTAAATTCTTACGTGATCCCTGACCTATTTGTGAGGTTTCAAAAAGATTTCTACTTCAGATATGTTCGCTCTTTATTTAATCAAAGCATAAATTATGTGATATTAGATTTGAATCCCGATTTTAGGACGGACGCTCATTTTAGAACTTATTCGGCAGCCTTTAGGTTTATTGAGGAAACCCAAAATTACGGGTTGTATGCGTCTGTTGACGGAGTATTAGTTTATAAGTGGCACTATAACGGGTCCTTGGTTAAATTTGAACCTTTCACGATTCATAATAAATTTGAAAAGCTTGAAATAATTTACGATACTGTTCTGTTTCGGTGCGCCCTTCCTAAAGGAAAATATAATGTGACTCTTAACGTGGAAGTGTCCAAAATAGTTGAAGGTAAGGTTTTTTCAGTAATGATAACTCAAGGGAAAAATGTTCTAACTTGTTTGGATGTTTATGGTAGTGACTTTAAGAGTACGAATGAAGTTTTCATCTTCTCTTTTAATATATCCTCTTCAAGGCAAGATATTGTAATTCAGATGGTGGATGTGTCGCCATATACTCAAGTTTATGTTAGAAGCCTAGACATATCCTTAGAACATTTTCGGTAGCGTTACCTTAAAGGTTATTATTTACTTAATATAGGATGCTTCATTCGGCCGAGCCACAGTGAAAGCTCAAAACTTCCTTTATACATTTTCTCCATAAGCTCTTTGTCAGCTATTTTTCTTTCAAGCTGAATACTCTTTCTTTTTTCTAGAGTTTTTCTCAGGTTTCTTATATTCCAGAGGAAACTTTCGATGATTGCTGTTTTTTCATTTAATGTTTCTCCGTTTTTAATTAGCCATAACGCTTTCAATGTCTTTATGGCTGTAAACTTTGGGATTAGTAGCATCAAGGTGTTTAGGCTATAATTTTTGAGGAGAGAGGCCATCCAATGTTTTTCAAGCAACGGTATGATTTTTCCGCTGGAGGCTCTCCAGTAGTGATAGATTTTTGCTTCCGGCACATATAGTATCTTGTAGCCTTTGAGTCTGGCTCTCCAGCACCAGTCTAGGTCTTCTCCGTAAAGGAAGTATCTTTCATCGAATGGGCCTACTTCTCTCCATGCTTTTTCTCTGATTAGCATAGCCGCGCCGTTAGCGTAGAATACCTCTTCTACTTTGTCATATTGTCGTCTGTCTATTTCGCCGTTGCCGCGGTTCCATCCAACTCCATAGATGTCGCAGCATCCTCTAGCCGCATTTATTCTCTTTCTGTCTTGGATAAACAA
>JAUQZC010000152.1 GCA_030587435.1 Candidatus Baldrarchaeota archaeon
CCCTAAACTATAAGGGCCTATTAAAACATCTTCAGACGCTTTTTCCAAGAAAACACCTCCCTCTTGTACATATAATACTACTTTGATAAACAATATTTGCCAGATAACATATCCCCTTTTTAAGATGGTATTGTGCCTCTAATTTAAGGCAACGTATTTCTCAAGAGTTATTTACCAATGTAATGTCTTTTAACCATGCTATATAAATGATGCAGAGACACCATTAGAAGTTGCTGCACAGATTTTGCCATTTAAACTCGTATTCAACAAAAGCTTACAACTAACTTAAAATGGTAAAATTGTTTTTTAGCTCTAAAAACTATGTTAGATGAAGGTTTATATGCTCAACGTTATGTAATGTTAAAAAATTGGCATTTTAAATGCTAGTGTTTCGTTTGATTAGTTCAAATTAACTAAATATTGTTGAGACTATAACTGTGTGAGTGTTTTTAAACTATATTTTTGGCGACGTTAGAAAAAAGCACTCTATTAGTATTAAAACAGATTTTTGCTGAGTTTTGTGAATTTTGCGGTATTCTCAGATTACATAAAGGATGCGCAACTAAAAGATGAATAACGGTGTTTTATGGAATGTTTAATAATATGTAAAAAGTGTTATCAAAACAAAGAAGACGTAAAAACTCGAAACATGCTATTAAGTTAACTATTACTCAATGTTGGCTCTTTTGTTAATTCCGTGTACGGATAAATATTTGCTACTAAAATATTTAAGTCAAAACAAGGAATAGCACGTAATATAATATAAGTCAAAAGAAAGCGTGAATAATTTGGGTAATGTAGCCTTCCCATTTTTTACGAATTTTAAACATTTTAGCTAACTATGGCTTGATTACCTAAACATGATATAGATCTTACCAGAACCAGTTTATGCCATGAATTTATGTCCTCTTATTATTTCAAATGCTAACCCCTGTCATTCCCTTCTGATTTATTTTAATATAATGGGTTTTAATTTATTTGTTACATTTATGCTTTGAAAGTATTTAGCTTTATAAAAGAATCTGAGAGTGTATATTTGGTGGTTGGCGTATGCCGGTTGAGGTTTTGTTGGAGTTGGTTGCTGATAGGGATGTGGTGTTTCCTTGTTTTACTGGTCATATTTCTAGGGGTTTGTTTTTGCATATTTTGCGTCAGGTTGATCCGGGTTTGTCGTTTTCTTTGCATGAGCCGAATGTTCGAAAGCCTTATTCTGTTACTCCATTAATGTTTAAACCTCGGAAAAGGGTGAAGGAGGGGAGAATTTTAGGGGCGAAGAGTCCGTGTTGGGTTTCTTTTCGTTTTTTGAGGGATGATCTTGCTCAGAAATTTATTAGGTATTTTTACGGTAAGAGTGGGGTGTTGATTTTTGATGAGGAGTTTGATGTTAATTCGATTACAATAAGAACTAAGGAGTATGGGGAATTGGAGCGGGAGGCTGAGAGGCCTGTTGGGAAGGTAAAGTTGGTTTTTAGGTCTCCGACTTATTTAACGGTGAGTGGGACGGATTATCATTATCTTTTCCCTGATCATGTGAGGGTGTTTCTCCATTTGATGCGTTTGTGGAATGAATTCGCATCTACAAGGAAGTTTAGCGAAGAAGAGCAAAATGAGTACGGTGAGTGGTTGTTTAAAAATGTGGGTGTGGCGGCTCATAAGGTAGGGACTGTGCCGGTGGTTTTTAAGGAGAGGCCTTTGGTGGGGTTTACGGGGTGGGTGGTCTATGAGATTAAGGATGAAGGTGGGTGGAATAATGTGACGCAGATGTTAGCTATGTTTGCGGAGTATTCGAATATAGGTGGAAATAGGACAGGTGGATTCGGGGTAACAAAATACGTAAAACTTTAGAAACATGAAATTTTATTTCAGAGATGTTTGGCTTTTAGAATCTTGTGTGAAGGGTGAAATTGATTCAGAGGATGTTTTCTTTGCTATGTTTTATTTCTCTTCTTCGGGTAGACGGGTTCTTTTTATTTCTAGTTTTCCATTCCTGTTTACAGCGTAAATTATATAGTGTCCTTCTTTTGAAATTAGTAGTATCTCGTTTGGGGCCAACTTCTCGTAAATTGGTTCTTTTTTCTTCTCTTCTTCAGAAGGCATATTATCACCTCTAAGTTCTCCAACAGTATAAAGGACGTAAGTTTTGCTTGAGATTTTGCTACTAAATGTTTTCTTTGAAGATTTGTTCTCTGACATTATCAGGTGTTCAAGTTAATTTCGGATAAAAGTAGGTTAGTTGTTAAATAGGATGCGTGTTTTGGCTTCTTGGGTTTAGGTTGTAGGTGTTTAAAATGGAGTGGTAAACTTATATTTTGAGGATTTTATATGGGTGGAAGGCTGGCTGCAATAGATTATAGCAGTAAGAAAGTTACGTTCTATAGTATAGTGGGTGTATGTGAAAATGTGTTGAAAAGTGGAATGATGTACAGGGTTAAATGGCTTGCTCATATATCAAGATTACCTAAATATAACAAAAGGAGATATTTAATTAAATTTCCGAGTAGATATCAAAAACATGTTTTTCCATTTTTGATATTAGCAAAAATTAGCAAAGATTTAAATCGAATTGTAAATTATCTATATGAGCTTAAACCAGATTTATTAATTATTGACGATCGAATAGCACCTAAAATAGAGTATAAATCAAAAATCAGAGAAAGCTACGCTGAAAAAATCAAGATATACCGAGTTTTACAGCTTATAGCTGACAACCTAGCCTACTACGCGAGGGAATTATATGAAAATAATCCTAAACAATTTAGAAGTAAAATACAAAAGTTGTTAAAACAGCAAAAGGGGCCTAATCACGGTCACCCATAGAATCATCTTTAATCATCTATGGGTACCACTCATAGGCCCATCACCATAATTCTACATCAATTTGTATAGCAACTATCAATATAAAACTATCCAAAAACACAAACAACTATTTCAACCTAGACAATCAAAACATGTAGAAAACCTTGGAGCGCTTGAAGGACTTTTATTAAGGAGGGTTTATCTTCGCTAGAAGTATTATTAGGTTAAGATGGTGATGTAGTAACGTAGTTTTTGAATAATAACTTTTTCTTTTGCAAAGTGGATTAGGATTTGTATTTGTTTCTTCATCCGGTTATTACGGCTGATGAATATGCTGTTTGTAAGTCTCAGGGTAAGGAGCCTAGGAGTTGGGTTTTGGAGTTTTTAAGGTCGAAGTGTGCGGTGTTTACGGTTTTGTGATGGTTTTTGTGGTTGGCAAATGATTTATATTGGTGGATATTGTAGTTATATCTACTATAACTTTGTTTTGTTGTGTTGCTGCGTGGTGTGGCAGCGATGTATTTTTTGAGTGAGTTGGAGCATAAGCTTCTTGTTCGTAAGCTTTTGCCTATGGCTAGGGAGGTTGGTGTTAGCCCTGATCTTAGGGGTTGGAATTGGCATCAGCCGCCTTTGAAGCCTTATTATGATGATGTTAAGCTTCCTATGTATGCTGTTTGCTCAAAGTATTGTCCTAGTGATAGGGATATTTATTTGGGTTTTGTTGAGAAGGTGCGTAGGAAGTTGAATTATAAGATTGCTTTGGGTAAGATTTTGCATGGGGTTGTTAGCGACTGTTTACAAGCTTTTATTCAACGTAGGGATTTGAGTTTTGAGAGGTGGTGTGAAAAGATTCGTTGGAAAGAGATACCTGCGGAACCTGAGGAACTGTTACCTATAGCTCGAAGGGTTTGGAACTATTTGGTTAAGATTTGTGAGGCTAGGTATATTGATGTTAAATCTAGGCAGCCTTATGCTTCTGAGTGGGATTTGATGGCTTCAACGGTACCTTTTCTGATAGAGCATAAAATTTCAGGTGAGCTTCTTGGTTTAAGTGGTTTGCTTAGTTTGGATTGCTATGATTATTTAAGATGTATTATGTTTGATTTGAAGGTTCAAGCTGAGCCGGAGCCGTGGCATAGATTAGCTCCGGTGGGTTATGCGTTGGTTTTTGAAAGTGTGCATGAAATTCCGGTTGATATTTGCTGTGTAGTTTACTTAAATATATTAAATGGTAAGATTGTGGTTAAAAAAGACCTGTTTTTTGCTAGCGATGAGTTGAGGAGCTGGTGGATAGAGGAACGTGACAGAAAACTGGAGATCGTTGCGGAGCGGAAAGACCCTGGGAAACCGGAAGGAAACCTTTGCAGGAAGGATTGTGTTTTTTATCATGTTTGTTATGGTTAGGGGGTTTTGCGGTGAAGATTTTTCTGGATGATTTTGGAATTTTCTTGGGTCGTAAGCATAACAGGTTTGTAATTAAGAAGAAGAATGAGAAACGTGAGATTTTAGCGGATGATGTGGAGCAGATTGTTTGTACATGTCAGGGTGTTTCCTTTTCTGTGAGTGCTGTCAGACTTGCGGTTGAACATAGTATTCAGATAGTTTTTGCAAGGTATGGTGGATGGCCTTATGCTATATTAATGCCTATGACGGTTACTGGGTCTGTTAGGGCTCGTAGGGAGCAGTTTATAGCTTATAACGATGAAAGAGGTTTTATTTTAGCGCAAAACTTTGTTTTAGGTAAGTTGAAAAACCAAGCGAACCTTTTGAAGCTAGTAGCGAAGAACAGGAAGCAAACAAATCCAAGCTTAGCTGACAGAATATATGAGGCTGGACGTAGAATCGATCGGATAGTTGAGCAAGTTAAAAATCTTGAAGGGGAAAGAGTTGATGATGTGCGGTTAACTTTAATGAACTTGGAAGCTGAGGGAGCTAGAGTTTACTGGGCTGCTTTACAGTATATTTTACCGGCTAAGCTTGGGTTTAAGGGTAGGGTAACTAGGGGTGCTACTGATCCTTTTAACTGTATGTTGAATTTTGGCTATCAGGTTGCTTTGTTCCCGGAGGTTTGGAAGGCTGTTTGCTATGCTGGTTTAGATCCTTATGCTGGTTTTCTTCATGCTGATAGACCTGGAAAGCCTTCCTTGGTTCTTGATTTAATGGAGGAGTTTAGACAGCAGGTTGTAGATAGAACGTTAATTGCTTTAATTACTAAGAAAGTTGTTAAGCCTGATAGTGTGTTGGCAGAAGAAGGGGAGGATCGTTTGCTGCGTAAAGATGTCGCTGAGAAGATTCTATTGAATTTGCAGGAAAGACTTGATACGCGTGTGATGTTTGATGGTCGCCGTGGGCTTTTAAAAAGTTTCATTTACTCTCAGGCTAGGAAAATTGTTAGATTTCTTCTTGGAGAATCAGATTATACGCCTTTTATCTTGGGGTGGTGAAATGCGGTATCTAATAGTTTACGATATAACTGATGATGGTTTAAGATATAAGGTGGCTGAAACGTTAAAGGACTACGGGTTGACAAGAATTCAATATAGTGCTTTCATAGGTTTCTTGAGGAGAAATAAGCTTAACAGTTTAATTTATGACCTTAAAAGGCTTATTGGAGATTCTGATGAAAACGTGCAGATATATCCCATTTGTGACACGTGTTTTAAAGGGAGGCGGGAAATTGGCAAGCACAAAAAATATGTTTTGGAAGAGAAAAAGGATAAAGTTGCCTACATCTGATGTTTCTGAGCCTTTTATATCGGTTACAGACGTTAAGCACTACTTTTACTGTCCTAGGATCATTTACTTTGAGAAGGTTCTTCACGCTAAACCCATGCTGGGTTCACAGCAAGAATACAGTCAAGAACTGCATGAAGAATATGTTAAAAAGGAGTTGAGAAGGAAAGATGCTATATTTTATTCTCGAGAGTTTGTGGGAGCAGAAAAAATGCTTTTTGTACGGCTTGTTTCAACTAAACTGAATTTGCAGGGAGTGGTGGACTGTATAATAAAAACTAAGCGGAAAGAGTTCATACCATTAGACTATAAAAACATGGAATCGAATAGAGGGAAGCCGTGGATGGACCATAAGTATCAACTTACAGCCTACGCTCTACTTATCGATGAGAATTATTCAACATGTGTTAAGCGTGGAATTATAAACTACTTGCCGGAGAAACGTGTAATTCAACTCGAAATAACACCGACTATGAAAACACATGTGAAAAGAGTTCTGGGACATATAAAAAGAATAATACAAGAGGAAAGTCTTCCACCGATAAGAGTTGCGAGGAAAAAATGTTCTGGAGGATGTGGATATAAATACCTATGCAAAGATTTCTAGTGTCGAAAACAGGTCTAAAACGTTACGAGGATTTTCAAACACATACATATCGTATACCTCGAAAATTTGGTAAAATAATAATTCTTAAATATTTCTGACAGAATTTTTAAGAATAAAAGCTAAATCTCGTGGAGGCAGACGTGAACTAAAATCGGATAGAACTGTTTTTAATTTTCCTCTTCCTATCAGGTTCATCCACATGAAAGTCAGCGGTTTTTCTCGTCTTCCTTGTTCTTTTAAGTTCATCTCTATGGAAACCAACAGTTTTCTCTTTTCCCCGTTTTATAATATCTGTTAGTTTGGATAACTGTAGTATAAGTTGTTTCTAAACCTTCTCGGTAAGCTCTCTTCTATATTAAAGCTGCAACGTCTTTACATTGCTTCTCCTAGTTTCTGTTCCTTCCATTAGATTCGCAGAAACCTTCATAAACACGGTTTTGCCGGTCAACTCGTTAATTAAGTGGCATCCGTATTCTATTGTTTGTCTAACTCTAACATTTGTTCCTTGAACTTGCGCCAATACGCCTTTTATATTTTCATTGAAATATGGCTTGGACGGTCTTCAACAAACTCGTATTTTGGTAACAAAATCTTTTATACTCATGGGTATTATACTCACAAGTATGTAACCAAGATTACCATTATCTACCTCTATTTAAATCTTGTAGTCAAAAAGACTTTTTAGATAGGTTATATAGGTTTGTTTAGATGAATTATTTTTCTTTAATTGGTGTCACGTATCCTCTTTTGTGTAGGAAGTCTAGTATTTCTTGTGTTTCTTGGAATGTTATGTTTATGCCTGCTTTTTTGAGTAGTAGGGTTAGTTGCCATACTGGTAGTTTTTTGTCTAGGTTTGCAACTATCATTGCTGCTGGTTTTCCTATCATTCCGATTGTTGATAGAATTTTTTTAATGTCTTTGTATTTTGGGGAAAGTGTGTATATCGTGTTGTATTTTTGTTTGGTTTCTTCGTCTACTTCTTCGCTTAGTTTTTCAACGAAACTTTTTAGTAGTTCTCCTAGTTTCTTCTGTAGTTTTTCTATGGTTTTTCTGCTGTGGACGAGTATTTCTGCGATTGATAGTGTTGAGGTTATGGCGAGTATGCATTCTGAGGTTAATCCGTAGAATAGGAGGTTGTTTTCATCGATGGTTTCGGGTTCGTAGTCGTTTACTGGGATGTCTTTATGTTTTTTGAAGAGTTTTAGGATTTGTTTTTCGATTTTTTTGTCTACATTGGAATGTATTATTGTTCCGTCTCTGCTGACTATTATTGCTTGGAGGGCTGTGGGTAAATCTTTTAATGTTTCTTTGACTATGTTTTTTACGCTAATGTCCATTTTTGACACCAAACTTGTTAGAGAAATTAGTGTTAATAGGAGAATTTAGTTTTGAAATACTTGAGGTTACAACTACTATTATTGTAAAATGTCCCATTTAAACTATTTTGGACCACTTATGGCAATTTGTAGGGTTAAGGCAAAAGTGTATTTTAACAAAATTAAACGATATTAGAATAAACGAAAATTAAAGCATCTAAAAGGTTTAGAATACGTGGAAAAGTGTTTTAATTTGGTTGAATGGATTAGAAGTGATATTTGCTGCGTGTTTATTGTTTTGTGTATTTTAGTGTGATTAGTATTCCTAGGCTGAACGATATTAGTGCTATTGCGATTGTTTCATGATGTATGACTTGGTTCCATTCCCATACTTTATGCCATGAGATATATTGATGTATTACTGTTAGAGCTGCGAGTATTAGAGCGATTATTGCTATTTGCAACATTTGTAGTTGATGGTTTTTATTTTGATTTGTTTCGGCTTTCTGCATTATTATCATACCCACAGGTTTGATTGTTATCTATTTGCTGTGCGATTTATGTAGAGGCTAAAATTGGATAGTTATTTATGTTTATGTTAGGTCTATATAAGGGGTGCTGTTCTTGTCATATGTTTTTTGTTGGAAATCTTTATTTTGTTGTTTGGTTTGTTGTTGTTTATGCTTGAGGGTATGAGAGTTTTGGAGTTAGCGCAGCTTTATGTTGGTCCGTTTTGCACGCAGATTCTTAGTGATCTTGGGGCTGAGGTTATTAAGGTTGAGCCTCCGTTCGGTGAACCTTTGAGGTTTTACGATGCGGTTTTTGCTGCTTTTAATAGGAATAAGAAGAGTGTTGTTATTGATTTGAAGAGCGAGAGGGGCCGTGAAAAGTTTATGGATCTTGCTAGAAGTGTTGATGTGATTGTTGAGGGTTTTAGGCCTGGGGTTGCAAAGAGGCTTGGTGTTGACTATGAGAGTGTTAGGAAGGTGAATTCTTCTGTTATTTACTGTTCTATTTCTGGTTTTGGTCAGGACTCGGAGCTTAGGGATCTTCCTGTTCACGATATTAATGTTTTGTCTTTTGCTGGGGTCTGTAGGTTGACGGAGTTAAAGGTTGGTAGGCCTGAGGATCCTAATGTTCAGTTTTCTGATTTTGCTGCCGCTGTTTACGCTGCTATTTCTATTTTGGCTGCTTATATTCGTAAGCTTAAAACTGGTGAAGGTACGTATATTGATTTGGGTATGTTGGATTCTGTTTATGCTGCTATTCCTGCTCATACTGCTCACATTTTGAATGGTTTGGGTAATATTAGGGATTTTATTGAGAATCCTGGTTACGGTATTTATAGGACTAGGGATGGCTATGTTTCTCTGGGTGTTTTGGGTGAGCCTCATTTTTGGAAGAAGCTTTGTGAAGCTTTACAGTTAGGTTACGGTGATTTGGGTTACCGGGAGAGGATGGAGCGAGGCGAGGAAATTAGGGAGTCGATTCGGGAAAAGTTAAAGGACATGGATACAAGGGAGGTTTTTGAATTGTTAAGGAAGGTTGGTGTTCCTGTTGGTGTTGTTAATAGTGTTGAGGAAGGGGCGAAGCTTGTTGAGGGGAGAGGGATCATTGGTGAGGCAGAGTATAAGGGGAAAGTTTATAGGTGTGTTTCTTTTCCAGCGAAGTTTTCAAACTATGTTGTGAAGAGTAGGGGAAAAGTTCCAAAGCTTGGTGAGTCATTGTAAAATGTTGATGGTAAATTCGATTTTAAGGCGGTTTTATATGTGTGAATACTTTTATATTGTATCGTATTTATTTATTTGTATTAGGTGATTTTGATGAAGGTTATTACTGCTAGGGTTGATGAGAGGCTTTTTGAGGCGATTGAGGAGATTTGTAAGGTTGAAAAAGCCGAGAGGGCTGATGTTATAAGGAGGTTGTTGGAGAACGCTGTGGAACAGTGGAAAATTAATAGGGCATTGCAGTTACTCCGCGAAGGAAAGGTTACTCTTAGAACGGCGGCAAAGATTGCTGGTAAAACATATGTCGAAATGTTAGATCTTGCATCTAAATACGATGTTGCGGTGCAGATGACTTCTGAAGATGTGTTGAAGGATTTAGGGGAAGAATAATGGCCGTTTTAGATGCTTCTCCAATAATTTACTATGGTAGAATAGGGAGATTAAGGTGGTTGAGAGAATTTTATGGCAAACTTGTTACAACTCCCTCCATTGTTAGAGAAACTGTTGATGAAGCTAAGGTACTTGGGAAACCTGGAGTTTCAACAATTGAGGAGGCGTTTCGTGAAGGAGTTCTTCAAGTGCACAGTTTAGCTGAGGAAGAAAATGACTTAGCTAGTAGGGTAGCTGAATCGGAAAGAATCGAAATTGAAGATGCTCAACTTATTGTTTTGACCAGAAAATTACGGGACATACTTGTAACAAATGATAAAAAGTTGATTTTAGTTGCAAAAGCCCATGGTGTGAAAACGCACTGGGCTGTAACGCCTGTGGTACTATCTGTAAAAAGAGGAAAGCTAGATAAGAAAGAAGCAAAAGATGTCATAGGCAGTTTAGTTGAAGCTGGATTGAGAATAAAACCCGAGACATTAGTTTCAATATATAGGATTATTGAAAACATATAGATGATTGGAGGAGAACAGTTTTAAGTGTTGTAGAACAAAGAGAACAATGTTGATCCTTTAGATTTATTTGTACATAACATTTTAATCTTAACCGTCTCACTGGAATAACGAAAAGAATTGTTAGGAGCTATGTGTAATGGCTCTTAGCTGACCTCCACTGTTAACTTTAATTTCTAAAACGGTTTGAAAGATGAATAAGGTGAGTTTAATATCTGACAAAATGGGTGATGTTGATGGAGGATTTCCACTTGGTTGTATTGATTAAGCCTTCGCCTGATATAGAGAAGGTAAAGTTTGATACGGTGAGAGGTGTTGTGGATAGGAGTTCTGCGCCTTTGGAGATAAATCCGTTTGATTTGAACGCCTTAGAAGCTGCAGTACAAATAAAAGAAAAACTGGGTGGTGAGATAACAGCTATTAGTATGGCTCCTCCTATGGCGGAACCCGTTTTAAAGGATGCGATAGCTAGAGGGGCGGATAGAGCTATTTTGCTAACGGATAAAAGGTTTGCTGGTGCTGATACGTTGGCGACATCTTATACTCTTGCAAGTGCAATTAAAAAGTTGGGGAAGTTTGATTTGATAATTTGTGGGGAGAAGACTGTTGATGGGGATACGGCTCAAGTTGGACCTGAGGTCGCTGAGCATTTAGGTATTCCGCATGTAGCTTATGTTTCTAGGATAGAGGAGGTTTCAAGGGAAAGGTTGCTGGTTGTTTCCGATATGGGTGTTCCTTACTTGATGGAGTTGAGACTTCCCGGTTTAATTACTGTTACTAAGGATGTTAATAAGCCTAGGCTTCCAACGTTACGGGATAAGTTGAGAGCTAGAAAGGCGAAGATAGAGGTTTGGACGGCGGATGATCTTGCTGATGTCGCTGATGTTAATAGGTTTGGTTTTTCTGGTTCGCCGACCAGGGTGGTTAAAGCTTTTGTGTTAACTGAGAAGAAAAGGAAAGGAGTGATTTTTAAGGGGGGAGATGCTGTTGACAAGCTTATCGAGGTACTGGAAAGAGAAGGAATTTTGAGGTGATGTTGATGAGCGAATATAAGGGTATATTGGTGTTTGCTGAGCAGCGTGACGGAGATATTCATCCGATTTCGTTTGAGTTGTTGGGTAAGGCGAGGGAGATAGCGGATAAAAAGAAATGTGAGGTTTATAGTGTTTTGCTGGGCTATCAAATGAGGGAAAAGGCTAAGGAGCTTATTTACTTTGGAGCGGATAAGGTGTTTTTGTACGATCATCCTTCACTTAAAGAGTTTGATGTAATTAACTATAAGCAAAATATGGTTAATTTGATAAGGGAGGAGAAGCCTGAGATTGTTTTGATAGGTGCTACACCTCTGGGGAGGTCTTTGGCTCCTAGGATTGCGGCAGCTTTGAAGACGGGGTTAACTGCAGATTGTATTGACTTGCAGCTGGATGAGAATGGCGAGTTGATTCAGGTTCGCCCTGCGTTCACTGGTAATCTTATTGCCCATATAAAAACTAGTACGAGGCCTGTGATGACTACGGTGAGATATAAAGTGTTTAAGGCTAGGGAAAGGGATCCTACTAGGAAAGGTGATATAGTGGAAAAGGAAGTTGAGATTGTGAACAATGTTGGTGTAAGAGTGGTGCGAAAAGAGCCTGTCGAGGTTGTTAATATCTCTGATGCTGAAATCATTGTTTCCGGCGGTAGAGGGTTGAAGAAGCCGGAGGACCTTAAAATTTTGGAGGAGTTGGCTAATCTTTTGGGTGGTGTTGTTGGGGCTAGTAGACCTTTGGTTGATGAGGGTTGGATTTCAAAGGATCATCAGGTTGGTTTTAGCGGAAATATTGTTAGGCCGAAGCTTTATTTGGCGTGTGGGATCTCTGGTAGTCCTCAGCATTTGGCTGGTATGAGAGATTCTGAAATCATTGTTGCGATAAATATAGATCCTTCGGCTCCAATATTTAATGTGGCTGACTACGGTATAGTTGGCGACTTGTACGAAATTATTCCAAAGTTAATTGAAAAACTGAAAAATAGGAAGAGGGGTGTTAAAGGTTGAAGGAAGATATTGTAGAAAGTTTGAAAGGTATTGTTGGAGAAGACTGGGTAATTGATAGTGAAGAGTTGGTTAAAAGCTATTTGGAAGATGAAACCGCACCTGGCCCAAAACCTCAGCCCGTTTACGATGTCGTTGTGGTAAAACCAGCTAACGCCCAAGAGGTTTCTGAAATATTAAAGTTAGCTAATCGCGAAAAGATCCCAGTTTATGTGAGAGGGGGAGCAACTGGTCTTGTAGGCGGCTGTGTTCCGACGAAAAGTGGTATAGTTCTTTCAATGGAAAGGATGAAAGAGATAGAGGTAGATAGGGAGAACTTGATGGCTGTTGTTGGAGCTGGAGTCACATTAGGTGAATTGCTTCAGGCTGCTGAGAAAGCAGATCTTTTCTTTCCAGCGCACCCTGGAGATGAAGGAGCACAGGTAGGGGGTCTTATTGCTTGTAATGCTGGTGGGGCTAGGGCTGTGAAAACTGGTGTTATGAGAAACTATGTTACTGGTATTGAGGTTGTTCTTCCTACTGGTGAGATTTTGAATATAGGTGGTAAGTTGGTTAAGGATAATATTAGCGCTGGTAAGTTGATGCATCTTTTTATAGGGACTGAAGGTATTTTAGGTGTTATTACTAAGGCTGTTATTAGGCTGTCTCCGAGGTTTAAAGCTACTGCGACTATGATTGTTCCGTTTAATGATAGGCATTCTGCTTTAAACACTGTTCCTAAAGTTTTGCAGAGAGGTATAATTCCACTTGGCTTAGAATATGTGGAGAGAGAGGCTGTAGAGCTTTCAGCTAAGCATTTGGGTTTGGAGTGGCCTTGCAAGGAAGGGAGTGCGTTTTTGATATTTATTTTAGCTGAGTTTGATGAGGAGGCTTTGTATGCAAAGCTTGAAGAGTTATCGGCAATATGTGAGGAAAATGGTTCACTGGAGCCTTTGCTTGCTGAAACTGCGAAGGAACAGGAGACAATTTTAAAAATAAGGAGTGAGATATATACAGCGTTGAAACCTGATACTTATGATATATTGGATGTGTGTGTGCCTCCAGCTAACATAGGGAGACTCTTGGATGAAATAGATAAGATTGCAGAGAGATATGGTGCGATGATACCTGTTTATGGGCATGCTGGGGACGGTAATGTGCACCCTCACGTAATGTTGAAGGAGGGGTGGACTGAGGAGCAGTATGAGAAGGTGAGGAAGGAGATTTATGAGGCGGCAATTAAACTTGGTGGGGTAATAACTGGTGAGCATGGTGTAGGAGAGATCAGAAAGAAAGATCTCCTGTTGAATTTAAGTGAAGAAGAGGTTGAACTGTTGAGAAAATTAAAGAAAACCTTGGATCCGAACAATATTTTAAATCCTGGAAAAGTATTACCTTAATTATTTATTTTAATGGTTGAAAGCTAGTAGGTTATTACTTGTATTTTTGGAATTTGAGAGAAGTGGCTTACATTTTTGTGACAATTGTCAAATTATGAATTATGGCAGTGGCTGCAATTATTAAGTCTGCAAGTTCTGCTGTCTGTCCTTGCCTTGTTAAATAGGCATCTATCTCTGCAGTTTTCTTAGCGATTTCATAGGTGCAGGGTAGGATGTCAAATCTTTTTAATGCTGCTTCCGCCTTTCTAAGTTTTTCTCTTAGCTTATCTGAATCATCTATGTAAAGGTAGTATATTCCCATGAGGTATTCATACGCTGATATCACCGATATAGCGCAATAGGCATGTTCTCTGTCGACTTTTTGAGCAAAGATTTTTGCGTCTTTACTACTTTTCGATAAACTGATAATGAAGTCTGTATCGAAGAGATACATGTCAATCCACCACATAAGTTCAAGCAACCTTTCTTTTCTTTCTTTTTCTATTTTTATTCTTTCTTCTCTTAATTTCTTTAATAATTCTTCAATTTTTTTAGCTTCTTCTTCAGTTAGAATGTTCATTTCTGCAATATCTGATATTTTTGTTCTTCTTTCAATTAACCTATTTATTACGTCGCTGAAACTTTCCCCTTCTAATTTCATTTTTTTCAACTTTTCATATACTACCTCGGAAATAGAAATGGTTTTGACTATGAATATTCCACCTCTATGCATATGCACACATAATATATATCTTCTTACATAAAAATTCTTGTTACATAATTAACAAGATACAAAACTACCAATAGATCGTCTTGATATAAATATTCATATTACAGTTACTTCTTTGAATACAGGTTGCATTGTATTAACTGATTTGCGTTTTGGTTTTGGTTTGGTAAGTTTAAATCAATTTTATATATCGGGTTTACTATAATTTTTGTGATGTTCAGCTGGGGGTTATGCTATGCCTTTTGTTGAGAAGGATGGTGTTAAGCTTTTTTATAGGGTTGATGGTGATGGTAAGCCTGTTGTTCTTATTCATGGTGCTTGGTCTACGCATCGATGGTGGGATCCGGTGACAAGGTTGCTTTCTAAAAAGTATATGACTGTGGCTGTTGATGTTAGAGGTCATGGAGACTCCACTAAATTGGAGAAGCCTTCCTCTATTAAGGAGTTTACTGAGGATCTCCACTACTTACTGGGGGAGCTAGGTTTTGACGAGGTTGTTTTGATGGGACATTCTATGGGTGGTATGATTTCTATGCAGTATGCTTTGGACCATCCTGACCATGTTAAGGGTTTGATTCTTGTTTCTAGCACTCCTAGGTCGGGTGGACATTTGAAGTATTATTTGCTTTACTTTTTGGCTAAGTTGAAGCTCGTTTCCTACGAAAAAATGCTTGTTAAGACTTTAAGAGAAATGTTTCATCCTTCTACGCCAAAAGAGACCGTTGAATGGGCTATTAAAGAGATGTTAAGAACAAGTTTGGAAGATTTTATGAAAATTACCAAGAGCATTAAGGGTTTTGATATTACACATCGTCTTGGGGAGATTAAGCAGCCCACTCTTATAATTGTTGGAGAAAAAGACAGTGTTACTCCCTTAGATCGTTCTAGGCTTTTACATGCAAAGATTCCTGATTCAAGGCTGGTTGTTATCGAGGAATGCGATCATACTGTAATACTGGATAAACCTGAAAGAATTGCAGAGGAAACGGTGAAGTTTCTCGAAGAAATTAACTATTAATAAGAATTTGACCACAATCCTAGAACTATGTTTCAAAAGAAACTTAATCTTTCAATATATAAGGATGTAGAAGTAAAAAATCCTTAATTTTAGTGAAATGTACTATTTATGATCGTTCTAAGTAGATTATTTCCATTTTTCAAGGACTTGTTTTTCTAAGCCTGCAAGTTTTACACCAGTTATAGCTGCAACGTTAATATCTAAAGCTCGTAAATCCTCCTTTGACAGTTGATGAATATCATCGTGACCTGATAGCATTGTAAGCATTTTAATCTCCTCGGCCATAGCTTTTAAGAAGTTGACCAGTCGCTCGGCAGCTTTTTCTGGCTGAAGTCTCTTTCGGAGTTCTGGATCTTGAGATGTTATTCCATAAGGACATCTCCCTCTGAGACACTGCGTACAGACACGGCATCCCATTGCAATTAAGGCTGCTGAAGCTATTGCTACACAGTCAGCGCCTAATGCTAAAGCTTTAACAGCATCTGCTCCACTGCGAATTCCACCCATAACAATGAGTTTTACTTCTTCGCGTAGACCAAGCTCTTCGAGTGCTTTAACTGCAGGTGGAATGCATCCTATCGTTGGAATTCCTGCAGCTTGAATAGCCATTTCTGGTGCAGCCCCAGTCCCACCTTGTGCACCGTCTATAGCAATTGCGTCTGCACCTGCTTCAGCAGCGAGTTTAACATCTTTATAAACTCTTCCAGGACCCAGTTTTACAATAATTGGTTTTTCATAGTTTGTTACATCTCGGAGAAGTGCAATTTGTTTCTTTAAATCTTCTTCGACATTAAAGATATCATAGTGTCTGCATGGTGAAAGACAATCTGTGCCAACCGGTATACCACGGGTCTTAGCTATTTCTTCTGTAACTTTTTCTCCAAGTAGATGGCCGCCCATGCCAGGTTTTGCTCCCTGTCCTATTTTGATTTCAATGGCGTCTGATCTGTTAAGGTAATCTATGGAAACCCCCCATCTGCCGCTAGCCCATTGAACTATTAATTGTCCACCGGGTTCGTAGGTTTTTTTACCACGTTTGAAATCCTCTTCGTTCTTGTAGCCATGTACGAGATAATATTCCTCTGGAAAAGAACCTCCTTCACCTGTACATGCAGCAATTCCCATTTTGGCAGTTGCTATGGATAAAGCCATTTTAGCTTCTCTTGAAATAGCTCCATAGGACATGGCAGCAAACATAACTGGTATTTTGAGTTTTAAGGGTTTTTTTACTCTTCCTTCGCCGATTACAACATCCATTTTACATTCTTCTCTATATTTGTCTTTGGGGGCAGGTGGATGGAGCTGGGCTGGTACAATAACTAGGTTGTCGAAATGTGGCATTAGTCCCATGGTTCCAAATCCTCTGAGTAAGTATTTTCCAGTTTCAGCTTTGTAATGAATTTCTTCAATTGCCTGAAATGTCCATAATCCTCTTGAGAAACGTTCAGATTCAGCTGGTCGAATGTGAATCACATTGTTAGGACAATTTTCAATACAGATTCTACAACCAACACATGCTAAGTCATTGAGCACATAAGCTCTACCCATATCATCGATTGAAAAAACAGAATTTGGGCACACTTCTACGCAGGTTGAACATTTACCAGGCATTTTCCAACTAATACAACGTTCTTTATCCATTGTAACACAATAGGCTCCTAATATAGGCATCTTACTTTCACCTCTTATTTATAGAATGGCTTCACCGAAATGGGTACCAGTTTTTTAAATTTTTTCGGATCCGCGTCTATATTATACTTACTAAAATATTCTTCAAGTTTTCTTATATCTTCGCTTTCTATCGGTGTCTCTTTACAATTATGCCCTAAACTTTTCCATTTTCCTCCAACAAAAATGCTACCGCGAATAAACCAGTTTCCCACATTTTCACCCACGTTTCCAACTATTATTATTTCTCCTCCCACCATGTAGGTCCCCACGTCGTTTCCAGCATTCCCTGCAACTAATATTGTTGCCCCCTTATTTAAGGCACCTAAAAAATCTCCGGCATCCCCACGTATTACCACTAACCCACCGTAACAATATTCTGCAGCTCCATATCCTGCGTTTCCATTAACAATAATCGTGCCTTTAGTCATGTTATCAGCCAAAAATTTACCAGCATTACCGTTTATGGTGATTGTTGCGCCGTCGTTCAATGCAGCCGTGTAATCTCCTACATCTCCGTTTATGATAACATTACCGTTTTTTAATCCTGCCGCAAGACCATGAATGTGGGAAGCATTCTCAACTACTATTTTCTCGGCTCCGTTCTTAATTACCTTTCTAATCTCAGAATTTACCGTTCTTAAGTCTTTATTACTCGCATCTATTTTATATTCCATCGTTTACTTCCTCCTAATCGACTTTAACATTTCTTCGATTTCCTTTCTACTTTTTTTGCCTGATAGAGCATCTAGCGTTGATAAAAGAAGAGAATCTATCTCTTGTGCCTGTTCTCTTCTTTTCTTGTCTGAAACAAATCTTTGTATCTCTTCCATATTAACGGGGGTTTTCGCAATCTCTATAGTTCCCTCTCTGATGGCATAATCCAAGCAGTTTTCACCAATAGGTGTTCTAACAATGACGGTAGTTTTTCCTTTCTCCGAACCTAAGTTACCAACAGATAAATCGGCCCATTCCGATGCAAAATCGGTGCAACGAGCACAACCGTCCCTCATATATTTTCGAACATCCGATAGCGGAATGGTCTTTTCCGAGCCGTCGTACAATATAATTCTTAGCAAAGCGTTTCTAAAATCCACGGTTATTGTATTAATATCACAAGGCTTAATATTAAACCTATTAACTATTTCATTGGTTACTAACTGATGGGAATAGATACCATCACAGAATAATCCAATAACTAAACGTATTCGATCTCTATAAATTTCAAGTTTTTTGTTTGTAGACGAAAGCACGGTTTTAACTGCTTGAGCAACACATGGCGGCCCAACAATTGCTATTTTTCTTAATTCTTTTTCGTAGATTGCTTCATTTAGGGCTGTGAGAACCGGAAACCATAAATATTGATAACCTGCACTTTTTAGTATTTCATTTTCGCTTGTCGCAACTTTAGGTAACGGTTTAAAAGAAGTTCCCTCTACGTCCCATACAATTGCTCCATCAATGAATCCACATCTAAGTGCTGAAACTAAAAGCGCATCGATAACGTTACCATTCGGCAACTTTGAGATAACAGAGACTGCACGAATTACAGGTCCATCTTTCCATTCTTTCAATCTTGGGCAACTTTCTTCGCACGGTTTTTCGCAGAAGAAACATGTATCTATCACTACATGCGATAGACCAATAGTTCTCTCTTTGGTCTCTAGTATTGGGTGATCTTCTTCCTCAGGGAACTGTAAAATATTCTTTGCACACGCTGAAACACACATTCCACACCCACTACATCTGTTTACAGTCCAAACATTTTTTCTAAGCTCCTCAACCACAATTCTCACCTCTAAACTTTACTTAAAAAACTTAGCAAGTTATCTGCAGGTATTTTATTAAGATCCAATCCCAACTCCTCAGGCGCAAATCCCATAGCAAGTCCAAGTAGTTGGGGATAAAGAAGTACAGGTATGTTGTACTGTTTTCCGGCAATCCTACTTATCTCGGGTTGTAAGGCATCAAGTTGAATTTGGCAGAATGGACAAACGGTTACAATGCAGTCGGCTCCAGATTCTTTTGCACTCTCTATTTTCGCTCTAGCCATTGACAAACTTATTTTTTCATCTATTGCAAGTATCGGTGCTCCACAACACCAAAGCTTCAACGGCCAATAAATACTTTCTGCTCCAGTAATTTCTACGAGTTTGTCAAGAACAGCTGGGTTCTCTGGATTGTCAAATTTGAGGATATCAGATGGCCGTAAAAGATGACATCCATAGTGAACAGCGACTTTTAAGCCTTTAAAACGTTTTTTAATAAATTTCTTGATGTTATCGATTCCAAAATCTTCAGCTAACACCTTAATGAAGTGTTTAACCTCAATTGACCCCTTAAACTCTCGTTTCACATTCTTAAGTATTTGATTTATCTTGGAAGCTAATTGTGGGTTTTCTTTAAGTTTTTTGTTGGCTTTTTCCAATATTTCTGAACATCCAGTACATAATGCCATGATGTCTAGACCCGAGTCTTCAGCTATGCTTATGTTCCAAGCTGCTATTGCAAGAGCAGAAGTTTCATCAATCGACCACAACGCTGGACTACCACAACATCCAGCCCCCTTTAGATCAACAAGCTCGATCCCAAGGGTTTCAGCTACTTTTCTTGCAGAAATTTCATAGTTATTCAGTCTGACCGGTATTGTACACCCTAAAAACAATGCATACTTCATGTTTCAATCCTCCTTATACCTATACGTTTATCTAAGCCTGTTGTTTCTGCTATTTTCCTTATTTCGTCAACGTTAACTTCAGGTACTGGAGGAAGCCCTAAATCGGCTCTTATCTCGTTTTCAAAATCCGTTATTTCATAGATTCTCCCATTATTGATAACAAGGTTCACGAGTTTCTTAAGTGCTGGATATATGTACCCCTCCTCGGCTGCAATATTCTTTAACATAATTAAAACCTCTGTAGGTTTAACATCCTGTGGGCATCTTTCATAGCACATGTAGCACTCCGCGCATAACCAAATTTCTCTACTTCTAATCACAGATTCTAATCCTAACAAAGCCATTTTAATAACTTGGTGAGGTTTGAGGAATTCAGCGACAGGGCAGCTGGAAGTACATATGCCACACTGTACACACCAGAGAGCATTAACTCCTAACTCCGTTTTTGCAATCTTGGATTTAAGGTCATAATTCACTTCCGTAGATTTGGAGGGAATTGTAATTTTACTCATAAAATCAAACCTCCCTTCTTAACGGATTTATTCCAAGTTCTTCTATTTGGTGCGTGAATTCCTCAATAATCTTAGCTAATCTTAATCCTTCCCCTGCCGACGCCCATTCAAGTCTAACTCTCTCTGGCTCCAAACCAACATTTTTTAGCCACTCTTTTACTCGTGATATGCGTTCTTCGGCCCTCAGGTTGCCTGAAATATAATGACAATCACTTGGATGACAGCCAACAATTAGCACACCATCGGCTCCTAGTAGAAAAGCATATAAAATATGAAGGGGATCTACTCTAGCACTGCACATTACTCGAATAATTTCAACGGCTGGAGGATATTCGTAGCGGCTTACACCTGCCATATCCGCTGCAGCATAACCGCACCAATTACAGAGGAAAGCTATGATTTTCACTTGATCTCTTGGCAATGGTTTTTCAAACGCCGCTCTGAGCATGTTTAAAATTTGATCAGTTCTAAAGTGATGCATCGTTATGGCTCTTGCTGGGCATTCAACTGAGCATGAGCCACAGCCTTTACATAATAGTGGATCAACTTTAGCCACTAACTGTTCATTTGAAGTAATTTCTAGTTTAATTGCGCCAAATTCGCAAACGTTTACACATCGTCCACAGCCTGTACAAAGTTCTGGGTTAACATCAGCTATGATAGCCTCGGTAACCACTTTTCCTCGCATTAGTGTAGTAAGAGCTCTCGAAGCAGCAGCTAACGCTTGGGAAACACTTTCATCTAATCTTTGCGGACCATATGCCAACCCGCAGAGAAAAATACCATCGGTAGCAAAATCTACAGGTCTAAGTTTTGGATGAGCTTCTAAGAAAAATCCATAATTATTAAGAGGGACTTTAAGTTTAGATGCAAGTTCACGGTTTTCTTCAGGAGGCACGATTGGTGTAGCTAGAACTACCTTATCAGCGGATATTTTTAGGTTTACATAGGATGTGGTGTCATAAGCACTTACGATAAGCTTTCCGTCTTCTTGATAGACCTCAGGTCTTTTATCCAAATTATACCTTATGAAAGTTATTCCAAGTTCACGAGCTTGGCGATAAAGTTTTTCGCCTTTAACTGGCAACCTTATGTCTCTGTATAGCACGTAAATATTTAGTTTCGGATGTTTATTCTTTATTTTAACTGCTTCCATTAAAGTTCTTTCGCAACAAACAGCAGAGCAGTACGTTCGATCAAGATTTTCCCTACTACCAGCACATAAGATAAACACTATGGTTTCTTCATTTTTCACCTTGTCCTCTATCTGCTGAAATTCAGTTAGGGTATAGATGTTACTGAATTTTCCGTAGCCATACAAACCCTTTGGTTTAAACTCTTCGGCGCCGGTTGCAACAATAACTGTTCCAACTTTAATTTCTTTATTAGCTCCATTTTGATTTAATTTAACACTGAAATTTCCTATCGAGCCTTTAATATCTTCTATTTTAGTGGAAGAAAGAACTTCGATGTTTTCATGTTTTTTTACGGAGCTAATTAAATCAGAGATCCATTTAACATCTTCATTGTACCCGTAGAGAGATAGATCATATCCCATTTTCTCTCTGCTTTCGACAAGATACGTTTTAAATCCGCTGTCAGCGATACTTTTCGCGGCTATAAGACCACTAACTGTTCCACCAATAACAAGAGCAGCAGGAGTAACTTCTATTTCCATTCGCTCTAATGGTTCTAAGAGCCTTGCTTTCGCCACAGCCATTCTAACAAGTTCTTTTGCTTTCTCGGTCGCCTTTTCAGGGTAACTTTTATGAACCCAAGCAACCTGTTCCCTGATGTTAACCATTTCAAATAGGTATGGATTTAGTCCAGCTTCTTCACATACGGTGCGAAACAACGGTTCATGAGTTCTTGGAGTACATGAAGCCACTACAACCCTGTTAAGGTTGTACTTTTTAATAGCTTCTTTAATTCTTTCTGTTCCATCCTTAGAACATGCGAACATTAAATCTTCAGCATGAACAACATTATCAAGACTCTTCGCTTCCTCCACGACTGCCTTAACGTCTACAACAGCAGCTATATTAAGACCGCAGTGACACACAAAAACCCCTATTCTCGGCTCTTGATCCAACGGTCTTTCATCTTTCACAGGCTTTTTCTCACTTGAAATGTTTTTTTGCCTGTTTACACGTTTTACTCTGCTTGCTGCCTGAGCTGCAGCAGCTAGTGCTTGCATTACACTGTGAGAAATATCTTTGGGATTCTGACATGCACCACATACATATATGCCGGGGACATTAGTATTGACTGGTACACTACCAGTAGACTTAAAGAAACCAAACTCGTTTAGTTCTATTCCGAGAATTTCAGCTAATTTGGATGTATCCTCCCTTGGTACTACTGCAGGACAAAGCACTACTAAATCCACGTCTACGGATTTAATTTCTCCGCTGGGAAGATCAGCATACCTTATTAATAATTTCTTACTTTTTTTGTCCCATAAAACTTCGCTTGGTAAACCCTTTATGTATTTAATTCCATATTCTTCAACAGCTCTTCTTAGCAAGTCTTCGTGACCTTTACCAGATGCATTTAGATCATTGTAGAAAACCATTACATCTATATTTGGATCGTGTTCTTTTGTAACTATAGCCTGTTTTGCCGCGTACATGCAGCAAATCTGCGAGCAATAGTCTTTTATCTTTTTGTTCCTGGATCCGACGCACTGAATAATTGCGATTCTTCTTGGATGTTTTTTATCTGAAGGTCTGACGATCTCTCCACCTGTAGGTCCAGCAGCATTCATAAGGCGTTCATATTGTAAGGAAGTTATAACGTCTTTAAATCTACCATACCCATATTGTGGTAGAACAGATGGATCTAGGAGAGAAAAACCGGTTGCAACAATTATTGAAGCAACTTCTACTACAAGTTCTTGAGGCTTCTGGTTGAAATTAATTGCACCAGCGGGGCAGACTTTCTCGCAGGTTCTGCAAACGCCTTTAGTAAGATAAAGGCAATGATCTTCGTCAATGGTTGCAACGTTTGGCACGGCTTGAGGAAAAGGTATATAAATTGCTTTTCTTAGACCCATTTCCGCTTCAAATTCGCTGGGGACTTTAACTGGGCATTTTTCTTCACATCTTCGACAACCAGTACATTTCTCTTCATCCACATATCGTGGTTTTTTAAGTATTTTAACCTCGAATGCAGAGCCGTTTTTTATGGGCTTTACGTCTACGACTTCAGAATATGTAAGAAGTTGTATGTTGGGATGTCTGGAAACTTCAACCATTTTGGGTCCAAGGATACAGATAGAACAATCAAGTGTTGGAAAAGTTTTGTCTAGTTGAGCCATGCGGCCTCCAATTGAAGGCTCCTTCTCTACTAGGTAGACTTTAAATCCCTTTTCAGCAAGTTCCAAAGATGCTGTAATGCCAGCTACTCCACCACCCACTACAAGTATATCACCTATTGTTTTTTCCATTTTTGGCAACCTCTATTGCATTTTTATTTAAAATGTTAGATTTCTGTTCTTTCTCTTAGTATTCTTTTAATACCTTCAAAACTGGCTTCTTTTTGTTGTTTTCTTCCAAAAGCGTTATTTCGTATATAAGGTCGCATTCGCATTCCGGACATTTGGAAGGCATACCGTATCCGATCCAAAAGTGTATATCATCTGACTCCTCTCTCTTTTCGATGATAAAGCCAACATATTCTATTCATGTATAGCCGCAGTGGGCGCAACAATATCGCTTCTCCAGCTCTTTTTCGAGTAAATGCCCGATACTTGACAAATTCCCACCTCATAAACTTGGATTAATAGTCATTAATAAAGATTTCGTCCGATTCAAGACGTTGAGAATTCTTCAGCGAGACGGCAGAAATCCATTTACAGATATAGCAAAAAAGCGTAAGGTTTCCACAGATGCCATAATTAGGCGATTCAATAAAATGAAGAAAATGGGGATTATTTCTGGAACTACAGTTCTACTTAATCCTAAAAAACTTGGATACGAGCATATAGCTAGTTTCTGCATGGATGTTAATTACCTCTATGTAAATGACTTTGAATTCTTTTAGGTCTTTGAAGTCGCTGTTTGTGGTTATGATCGTGCCTTTTGTAAGCTCAACTAAGGCTAAGGCGTGACAATCGACAAAGGAAAACTTGTCTCTATATTTACACTTAAAGAAAGCTGCGCGGCTGTATATTTTACTTTCTTCGACTATTAAGATGTTTGAGGTGCAAATTCGTGTAAGGAAGTCTTCAGCTTTTACTGTGAGTTTAGGAACTAGAACTTACCATAATATTTATTAGGTCTTAGAGCATCAGAGAGTAGAAAATTAGAAGCTAATACAAGCAAGGGGTGGTTTTATGGGTGAAGAAGAATCAAAACCATACGACTATACTTATGCTCTTAAAGTTAAAGATTCCGGAAAATCTAAAGAGTTTATCGAGACATGGCTTAAAGGCGTATACTACGGGTTACAAACGTTAGATGATGAAACTGCTAAAAAGGTGCTATCGAAATGTGGCAGAGATTGCGCGAAGATTTTCCTAAGACTATATGGGAGAGATTTATCAAAGATGACTTTAGAAGACTGGATAAGAATTTATGGAGAAGCAGAGGGATGTAAATGTGAAAGAAATGGAGACTACATAATATATGAATTTAAGCCTACGAAATGTGAGTGCCTTCTTGTCGAAGAAGGACTTGTAAAGTTAACTCCAAAACTTTGTTCAACATGCTTTACAAACTGGCTTGAATATCAACTAAGCACCGTAACCGGCAAAAACGTAAAAGCAGAACTAGTCGAAAGCTTAGCAACAGGTTCAAACAAATGCGTCTTCAAAATATGGCTAAAATAGCAAACCTTTCGGAAATGCTTAGAAAGAAAACCATCTAACTCAAAAGTTCCCATATTTTTTGAACATCTACTCGCCTTACTTTTCTTTACTTAATTATTATTCTCTGAAGTTACAACGAGCCTAAAACAATGTTTCTAACGTTTCACAAATTAATTAGACCCGAAAATCTTAGTTCTATGCGGAGTATTTATTACGGAGTTTAAAAGATCATTAATTGAAGAGGTGATATAACATGGATATTAATGAGTGGAGGAATGTTGGCTCTGATCTTATGGATGTTTTGAGGCTTGAAACTTATCCTGTGGCTGTTAAGCTGGTTAAAAGCGATGAGGAGTTTCCTTCGAATGTCAGGCGGCCAAATAAAATTTTCGGCTTTAAAATAAATTTGTGCCAGGCTTTCAGTATGAGTAGGAGATATGGGTGGACTATGGGTGTTTCCAAGGACGAGTGTTCGTGTAACTTTGCTCGTTTCCTGTATGGTTGGGCTTCTTTAGATAGCGAGGATATTTTGGTTGATTTTCTTTTGGAAGCCGGGTTCTTTAAGGATCGCGAGGCGGCTTCAAGGGGTGCTAAGTTTAC
>JAUQZC010000160.1 GCA_030587435.1 Candidatus Baldrarchaeota archaeon
TCCTGTATTTTAAAGCATTAGCAAAGTCTCTACGCCACCCCTTCCTCCACTGTAAAATAGGGTCACTCAAATATTTCTCTAATAGTTTTTTCTCATCAACAAGTCTTTTTTCGCTATAATAATAGGTTAACCATCTTCTAAATGTATCAACATACCCATTTATTTCAATGGGTAAGGGAATACAAACTCCAAGACCAATCTCGAGCCCATACGTATTTTCCACTTTCCTAATAGCAGAGAGCAAATTATCAAAAAGAGGGTTACCAATATCTGGCATAATACCTAAAACATCAATGCCACACTCAACGGCCCTCGATATGATTTCTACAATATTCTCTTCTTTGCTAAAACGTTTTCTATACGCATCATCGTATTCAAATGATTTGTAAGAAATTCCAAGGAAGGGTAAAGAACCAAGCATTAGTACTGGAAATTGCGAACGCCCTATTTTTAAACGTGGAACAACATGATTGAGTTTCAAAACTGTTCCTCCAGTTCACTTAATTAAGTTCAAACCAATACTAATTGTCCTTCTCGGGTCTTGGTACATAAAGTGAATGCACTTTCAACCTGTCAAACATTAACCTAAAATAGAGTTTAGTTCTTTAATTAACTTGCCTTAAATGCTATTTAAAGTTCGGTGAACTATGTATGGCGAAGTCGCTGAAAATAAAAGTTCGTTCTTACAGGGAGGAAGACAGGGAAGAGGCATCAAGGATAGCATATAGAGCTTTTAATAATATTTTGGATGCTAAATGGGTAACTTGGGGGCTCAGTAGCTGCGAAAAAGTTTTAGTAGCTGAAGTAGATGAAAAAGTAGTTGGAGTAGTGGAATTAGAAAGCTTTTGGTTTAAGGATAAACTCCATGGGTACATTTACTATATATTTGTCGATCCCATATGGCAAAGACAAGGAATCGGAAGCGCTTTAGTGAGAGAGGCTGAATTCTACTTTAAGAAGCGAGGAGCTAAATATCTTTGGGCTACAACCGGTAAAAGCAACTTTAAAGTTAGGAAGTTTTTTGAGAAAAATAACTACAAAAATGTCGAACCAAAAGAACTTAGAAAAAGGTATAGTAGGCGAGAATTTAAATATCTACTTTGGCATCTCTACTACTGGTCGGAAGATGTGATCTACCTTAAAAAACTAGAATAATAAAGTATGGTGGAGGAAAAAATTTGAGCAGAAAATGGGAAATTATCCTATGTTCCGGTGCGGAGCACTTAGCAAACCAGTTTAAGAAATTAGGCTACAATATTCATACAAGCGGACTAAACTACGATGGAAAACGGTTCTTCCCGAATAGTGACCTTTATACGAGGCTTGACAGCTTAGAAGAACTTGAAGGAAAACGAGTTTTAGTTGTTCAAAGCGCAACCTACAGTGGAGAACTGGACAAAGAAAAATTTACTACTGCTGACAGATTTTGGGAAACTCTACAAGTCTTAGACATACTAAAAAATCCAATGAAAGTCTTTGAAAAAGCACATAAAGAATACGAGTATCAAGAGCTTAAACCACCCAAGGAAGTAGTTGTACTTTACACATTTTTACCATGTGCCCTTCAAGACAAAGCTTTTAAAACAGGAGAGGCAATGTCCGCTAAGCTAGCAGTTGAATTAACTTTAATGAAGGCGGACAAAGTTGTCACAATAGATCCACACCCACCAGAAAAAATACCTTGGGTGAAAAAGCTGGTAGAAAACGGCAAACTAGAACTACTATCCGCAGTACCAATCTTAATAGAAGAAGCTGCAAAAAGATTCAACCTAGATTCCTATGACCTAATAACTCCAGATGAGGGGGCTCAAGAAAGATTCGGAATTAAGGGCTTTAAAAAACGAAGATTTGATAGTTTTACAGTTATAATAAGTGGTGATTCTAATGTTAAAGGAAAGAAAGTAATTATTGTGGATGACCTAACAAAAAGCGGGTCAACCCTAATAAAAGCGAGGAACTTCTTAATGAAAAATGGAGCAAAAGAAGTTATATCTTGTGTAACTCATGTTCTACCTACCATGAGTGAAGGTGAAAAACTTCTTAGGAATCTTGTTAAAAAGCTTGAAGGAAAAATCCTCACCACAAACACAGTTAGAACTAAAACATTTGAAGAAGAAAACCAAAAATGTCTAGTAGACATAGTACCTATTATTCACAACTGGCTGCAAACCACGTAAAACCCCTTAATAAACCTAAAATTTAGGTTTCGTTAGATTAGGTGGAAACAAATTTGAGTGCATCACACGACTCCATAAGAATTCCATTGGAAATAGAATTAGATCCATCTCAATTTGAAAAATTTCTGAAATTTATTGAAGAATACTATATAGCACCTAAATCTTCATTGATTTTTAGATACAGCGTGGAAAAGACCATAGAAGGATATGTTGTTAGATTTTTTGAAGTTTGTCCTGCGTATCCACAACTCTACGCTCAAATATCTATTTTTGTAACAACAAAACCACATGCTGAGATATATTATCCACCCACTTGTCCCTCCGAGTGGCTAACATCAATAGTATATCATTTAAAAAGAACTGGGCAAATATTTGCCAGAACAGAAGGAAATGCAGTTCTCTCGCTGCTATTTATAGCTGGAAAACCACCATTAATGGAAAAACTCAAAACACCTAGGTCACTTGGTTTATTCAGCGATAGCATGATAATGTTATACATGTTTGCTTACCTCATCATTCTCGCAGTCTTTTTTATAAAGCCCCTCTTAGCCATTATACTAGCGGTCGGTATACAGCTAACTATTCTTTTTAACGCCGATAAAATAGTTTATTCAATGGGAAGATGGAAAATAACAGATGAATATAACATTGTGCAACTAGTAAAAATAGTAACACGATATAGGGATCTTCAATGGTTTTTGCATAGATATGGAAGATCAATCACAGAGATCAAACAGGCAATCTATGAAAGAACAATAGCTCTTGGAGAATTAATAACACCTCTAAAGGTTTTGGAAACACTAGAGGACATAGGAATAAATATAGAGATTAGACAACTAGAGGTTAAAAACATCGATCTCTACAGGCTAGTTTCAATTCTAGCCAACAAATTCAAAGTACACAAACCGAAAATAACAATAGCCAACGTTTTATTACCAAACGCTGCAGCAGCTGGAATTTCCTCCAAAAGATCAACACTACTTATAACTTCCGGACTCCTAGGTATATGTGATGAAGGTGAACTTGAAGTCATTGTTGGACACGAGTTTTCCCACATTAAAGGTAAAGATCCGCTTTGTCTATTCCTACTCTTCATAGGAGAGTACATATTAAGAATTTATCTTTTCTATAAGTTTCCGTTTCTTGTTCAATTTTGGCTCTTATATTTCTTCATTGCTTTCACCTTTCTCTTTTTTATTGCAAAATTTTTTGAAGCAAAATCGGATCTAGAAGCTATATATGTTTCTGGGAAACCCAAAGAACTTGCTTCAGCTCTCAGAAAATTTACCATATATATGCCAGCATATAAACTACGTAGATCTGCACTTAAATGGTTCAGCTGGGATCCTCATCCACCTCTCTGGTTCAGAATAGAAAGGTCAGAGGAATATGCGGCGAAAGGACTAAAACCAGTAAAACATTTTCTGCTTAGAAGCGTAGTAGACGTTATTAAAGGTTTACTTAGAGATCTATTCAAATTAAAGCCCATAAACATATGCAGGGAGAATAAGCTCACTTGTATGTAAAGAAGGCACAGTGAAGGTCTTT
>JAUQZC010000183.1 GCA_030587435.1 Candidatus Baldrarchaeota archaeon
GTCCATATGGCTTTCGTCTACAACATGCTCTAGACGGTCGACAGCATCAGCATATTCGATAATTCTCCCAACAGGGTCTTTGCCAAGCCTAATGACCATTTCATACATTTTTCCTACGCATTTAACTACATCTTCCATCATTTTCAGGATTTTTTTCTTAAATTCGACATCATTTATGACAATATTTTCATCTAAGAGGCTTAGTCGTCTTGCAGCAGCATTTGCAAAATTAGCTACATTATCCAATCTTTTAGTAAGATGAGCAAGATCCTCTCTGTAAGCCGAGCTCAGAGCTCCTTCAGTCAGTAACGTCATAATTCTTTTCCTAATACTGTCAGCTTCGCTTTCAATTTCTGATATTCTTTTAATTCCAAGCCTTGCTTCACTTATTTTACCATCACTGAAAAGTCTGATTACTTTTTCCAATTCTAACACACAATCATAAACCTTTCTAGCATGATCTCTTAGCATCGTTATGATTTTTGCTTCTCTTCTTCCCTTAAGCCATTCTAGTAAACCCGAACTCAACAGCACCCACCATGCATGATTTAAATAATATTTTACGTGTATTTTCTTTTTTAAACATTTGGTAAATCATATGTAAAAATATAAGTATTACTTTAAGTGACCATATTCCTCTAAAAATTCTAATGCTGCATCTGACAAGTTTTCTTTCACAAATTCTACACCCTTTTGAGTTAAATGAACTCTTACGTAAATCGGGCCGATAGAAAATAATTTCACGTATCCTAGTTTCTTCAACTTCTCAAGCGAAGTTATGACTAAATTGGCCATCTCACCGTCACTTAATACTGGTTTTCCGTCTGGTAGCTGAAACATGGAAACATGACGTAAAATCCGTTTAATGCTTGTAAGATAACGTTTTTTCGCTTCATATGGACTGGCATAAAGCCACAAAAGTATTATAATATCCACTAATGTAAGCTCAGGATCTAAATCACGTATTTTTTCTATTGTTCGTGCTAATAACTCAACAACAGGCATTATTATCACAAACTTATTTGAGCCGTTACTTTTACTTGATGTAAAAATTTTGTAAACTTTTCTTCGTTTACATCGCAACTGTAAAGTCTAAGTATAAGGGGTCTAGTAGTCTCCTATCCAGAGGAAATGTCCTGGTTTTGGCTCTATAAGTAGTCCTTCCATGGAAAGTTTTCTTACAGTCTCTTCTATTTCCTCTAAAGTAAATCCTTTGGTCTTTAAAATCTCGACCAATTCATCATAACTTACAGGTTCATTTTTACCTTTTAAAACGTTAGCTAATGCTTTACGTAGGTTTTTTACTTGATATAAAGAATTCTTCTTTCGTGAAGGTCTTTTTTTTGGAACATATCCCTCCACGGTTTCATCGCTTATATACTGTAGAAGCCACGGCTTTGGGAAAATTACGGTTCCTTCCTTTGAAAGTACTTCTAGTTGCTCCCTAACCCAATCCCACTCTAAATTATATTTTTTACATAATTCCCTTAATTCATCGATATTTATTGGATTCGTACAGTTTTCTTTTAACATAATGAACATTCTTCTAGTTTTAGACGAACTTGCAACTTCTTTCTCCTCATATGATGATTCGGGTACTTCTTCTACTTCTTCAATCAGGTTCAATAATTCTTTCTTTTGGGCTTTTAATGTTTCAAGGTAATTCTTCTCCCCACCTTTTAAATTGTACCTTTTTACAAGAAAGGATGCTTGCCTAGCATCGTCAACAACAATAGCTTGCCTAGCATCTATTCGAATAATTTTTCCACAAAAACTGCATAATCGGGTCTTCTGACCAAGAGGAGCGTATGTAAATTTGCCACAAACAGGGCATCTAAAAACAACAAATCTTTTCCTCACATAATCGCCTCACACAAACTATCATAAGAGTTAATCAAATACATTATATGCGATTCAACCCTCATTCTACATAGACACGTAGATATAATATATCAACATTTCCTAAAATATTGAGGGAAAAATATTGAAAAATAAAGAAGCGGAAGAAGAAGTTAAAACATTAGCGGACCTCAAAAAATATCTAGAAGACGAAGTGGAAAAAAGAAGAAAGGAAATAGCACAACTGGAAAAATTCCTTAACATAGTTAATAGCATACTAGCAAAACTTAGTTTTAAACCAGCAGCAGTACTCGTAAAAGAAGAGAAAGAACCATCACCAACAAGGGAAATAACTATAAAATCAAGAAGAGGAGAAACTTTAGCCTACATGAAAGTGTATCCAACAATGATTAAAATCACAATCCCTGAAGGCTTAAACATAAACGTAAAATCTCCGCCCTTTAAATCCTTCTTCATAAGGCAAATACTAAGGAAAATGCAGCAGGAAGATCTTGATCTCGTAAAGAAAGGAAAGATCCCTAGCGGAAGGGCGCTAGAATATGAAATAGACATCAAAAACGGTAATGTTAAAGAAATTTTAATCAAAAATTACAGGAAGGAAGAAAGAATAAACGAAATAGAAAAAACGATAAGATGGACATTAGAAACAATACTCGATAAAATCAAATAACCCAAATAACTCATAAATAAATTAAATGGTCAATATAATAGACACGCTTCATTTAGTAGTTTTGACTTAATCCTGATAGGTCTTGACTTCCTCGACAAGAACCTTACCAGCAACGACTTGGTCAATTGAATGTATACTTGCACCCAGTTTTTCAAGTTCGCGCCTTATTAAGTCATAATCTAAACTGCTTCCCTCAATGGTTATCTTTACGTTTTCAGTGTCTGCGTCTACCTCTATCAGTGAAATATTTACTCCCTCTACTCCAGGTAGCTTTGCAAGGTTATCTGCAAGTTCTGGAGTAATAGGGCGGTGCGGTTTTAAAACATCAAGTACAAGTCTTTTTATTCCGAGGTTACCCATATTTTTTCAAGACCTCCACCTAAACATCATGCACACTCACAATTTAAAGGTAACGCCGTATTGCACTTAAAATGCTACGTTCTCAAAAAATCTCAAGTTTCTATCAGTAACCACAAGAGGTAATTAATAAGTTTGATAATATTCAAATTTTGTTGCATTAACATTATAGATACAAAGTAGGGTGCAGAGTAATGCGTAAAGCAACAACAGAAACATATATTAAAAAACTATTAAAATCAGAGGTCGGCAAGAAAATAGGGGAAATATTACAAGAGCAATACAAAAAATGGAAGCAAAACCTAGAGTTAAAAGACTTTTACCACTTCATCCAACTCATATGGAAAAAATATGAAAAAGAAATCATGAAAGCACTAAAAGGAGAAATACAATTAATCGGACAGTTCAGAGCATTTGCCTTCGAAGAATACGTACACGACCTCATCCTAAGAAAAACAAACCTAAAAAAACTCGGTTTAGACATATTCTGGAACGAGCCAATAGAAGTCTGGCGGGGAATCATAATAGATCAAGGAAAATTAATAGAAGAAACATACACCACACAATTTGACCTAACAATAGGCAAACAACAAAACAAAACAATAATACCCCTAATAGTAATAGAAACAAAGGTCGACGTCGACGCACCAAGACTAAAAGCAGTCATGGCCAACTTCTCTCTACTCAAAACATTAAACCCATCCGTATTCTGCACACTAATATACATAAACTGGAACGCCAAAAAAACATTAAAACACATAGCAAAAGCCGTAATAAACAACATATACCAATTCAACCCAGAAGAAAAAGACGAAACACAAAAATTCATCCAAGACATAATAAACTACCTAACAATTTAACAAAACAACCAGCAATTAACACCCTAAATCAAACAGCAACGTATAAGACCAAAGAATAGTTGAATGTAGAAAAAAGTGTTGTCGTGAAAGTCTCGTTTCACGACTTGTCTGCACGGGTATTAATAATGGTCTGTAGTATCACATTTTACACTGTGTAGGTCTTGTGAAAGATTTTTGGCTAGCAAGATGGTGGTGCTTTAAATGGTGAACTTAAAATTGCCTAAAAGGTATGAATATGTGGTTTCTGTTTTGTCTAGGGTTGAGAGGAGGAGGATTCCTCTTAAATCTGGGTTAGAAGATATTTTTTCTGAGGAGTCTGTAGATTGGAGGGTTCGTAGTGCTGTTACTGCTCATGTACTTGGAATTTTGCGTAATTACCGTTTGATTGATCAAGCTATTAATTTGACGTTGAAGAAAGGTTCTGTTCATATGTTTAAGCCTGAACTTAGGAATATTTTGAGGGTAGCTGTTTATGATATTCATATTAGACGGGCGGTTCCAGCAAGGACTGCAACTATGGTTGCGGTTAATTTAGCAAAGAAGATGCTTGATGATAATGCTGCTCGCTTAGTTAACGCATTGTTAAGGCAGATAGAAGATTTTAAAATAGAGAAGGTTTTGGAGAGAGAGGATAAAGCTGAGGTTTTGGCATTAAAATATTCTCATCCTACGTGGTTTGTTCGCTATATGATTGAATTACTGGGTGAAGAAGAAGCCATAAAACTTTTTGAGGTAAATAATTCTCCTGCTCCAGTTTGGCTTCGCGTAAACACTTTAAAAACGGATAAGGAAAAATTAATAAAAACTTTGGAAAGGGAAGGAACAAAAGTTGCTTCGTATGCGGATCTTCCGGACGTTTTTAGGGTTATTGAGAGTAGAAAGCCGCCAATCCGCTTGTCCAGTTTTTCTAGAGGGCTTTTCTACATTCAAGATAAAGCCTCAGTGCTGGCAGGACATGTTTTAGACCCTAAGCCTGGAGAGCTAATTGTTGATGTATGTGCAGCTCCAGGTGGAAAAACTTCTCATATTGCACAACTTATGGAAAACGAAGGCAAGATCATAGCAATCGATATATCAAGACTTAGAATTAAAGCCCTTAAAAATAACATGAAGAGGTTAGGTGTAAAAATTGTGGAAACAAAAATCATGGATGCAAGAGACATTCCTAGAAAACTTAAGATAGAGGCCGATCGTGTACTCGTGGACCCGGCTTGTTCTTCCACTGGAAATCTCCGTTCTAGACCTGAAGTTAGGTTGTGGGTCAAAAAGAAAGACGTTAAAAGATTCGCTAAACTTCAATGGGAAATATTAAAGTCGGCTGCAGAAATAGTTAAGGAAAATGGTATACTTGTATACTCTACTTGTTCCATGACACTAGAAGAAAATGAATATCTAATTAAAAGGTTCATAGAAGATACGAATTCATTTAAGATTGTTAAAGCAGAACCATTTATAGGAAAACCTGGATTTAATGATTTAACCAATGCACAAAGGCTTTTCCCACACCTGCATGACACTGAAGGTTTTTTCATAGCTAAGCTCGTCAAAACAAGATAACTGTAATATTAACGTATTCTATATTTCTCTCTAATTGCCGGGTTCCCCCTACAGTTCTTGCATAGGTAGGCCTTTATTTTTTTACCTCTTCTTGTGTAGATAACTAATGGTTTTTCTCTTCTATCCGAGAGTACTGCACCGCATTCATAACATTTTCTTCTCGACATATCTATCACATCCATATACCAAGTTTTCTCATTTTAATATCTATTCTTTTACGTTCTAGCTCTTGAATCACTTTGTTTTGAGGTTTTCCTCTAATAATTTTTAATAATGCAATTCTAGCTATATCCGTATTTTCAGGTCTTCCAAGTATTCCAACAGTTCCCTCTTCTTCATTTATTTTTATTTTTGTCTCCGTCAAATGCTCTATAGCCTCTTTTACTTTTCCTTTTGTTCCAATAAGTCTCCCTAAAGTTCTTTTAAGTTTATTCCCGCTGCCCACTAGTTCCTTAACATCTATTGTTTGCAACACTAGGTCGGCATCCATCATTTGAAGTATATCCAGTTTATCGTATCCCATGGAGATTGCTTCTATGGCTTGTTTTACTTTCATAGCCATATAGGGGTCTTCTGTCTCTATTCTGACAATATCACCAGATTCTAATGTCAATGTGACTTTCATTTTTTCCTCAATTTGCTTCTTTAATGCCTTAAGCTTCTCAAACATTTTTTCTTCAATTTTCGCATACATGGCAGATGTCATCACTTAAGCCTCGAATACTTGGTTCTTTCCTTTTCCTTAGAAAAATTTATTTTTGGATTTTGTGGTGTAAAGCTGGAACTTAGGTGGCCGTGAATATAATTCTCGCATTTAAATTTAAGGACTGCGGGGGTGGTATCGGTGGCCACGGCTACCAAAGAAGAAAAAACTGAAATTAAAATCTGCTCTGAAAAATTTTTGAATGGTCTTGAACAAATATCTGAGCTTGCTATCAAGACCGCAGTAAAAAATAATCATAGAAGAATGTTTGTTTTTTGTGGAAGTGACAAGAGGGTAATTGATGCCGCCTATAAAGTTTTTTCCAAATTCATCGAAATTAGAGGCGATGTACAAGTAAGAACGCTCTATGTGGCAGTAGATATCTCTTCTGGACGTGAAAAGGAACTATACATGGAACTTAAGTCAAGGATAGAGCAAAGTCATAAAAAAGTCGAAGTTAATGGAATTAGTTTTAAAAATACAGATAACGTTATGGGGCAAACTTTTGATGTATTAGTTTTAGATCTAAATAGAGATTTAAATCCAAATGACCTTGGTCGGTTAATTGAAACTGTTAGTGGCGGTGGAATTATAATAGTATTGGCTCCCCCAATGGATAAATGGCTGGTTATGAAAACGCGCTTCCATAAAAAACTCATAACACCTCCATGGACTATTGATGACGTTCCTGGAAGATTTAATAAAAGATTTATAAGAAAATTAAAGGAACATGAAGGCATTTATATTTTTGATGTAGATGAAGAGGTCGCCTTGAAAGTTACTAAAGAACAAATTTCTAGTAAAAGTCACATGACCATAAGTATTCCGGAAGAACACATGTTACCGAAAGAAGCCTATGAAATGGCTCTAACCCAAGGACAAGTCAGAGCCTTAAAAGTAATGGAAAGATTTTTGATAAAAAGGGAAAAGAAACCCGTTATAGTTATGATTGCCGACAGAGGACGGGGAAAAAGCGCCATAGTCGGAATAGCCATAGCCGCAATAGCACATGAATTAAAGAAAAGTTTTCCCTCAGGCAGAGTGTCCATCCTAGTAACTTCTCCACAAATAGGAAATGTTAGAACCCTTTTTGAATTTGCTATTAGAATGCTTAAAAGATTTGGCTATTCACCAAAAGTTAAAACACGAGATTATTATATTGAAGAAGTAACAGCTCCAGGAATTAGAATATTTTATGAATCTCCGTGGGATGCAATTGAGCGAAAGGCTGATATCACTGCTGTGGACGAAGCAGCAGGCATCCCTATTCCGTTGCTCTTCCGCCTATTAAGAAAAGCTAAGAGAATTATATACTCATCCACCATACATGGTTATGAAGGAGCAGGTAGAGGATTTTCCATAAGATTTCTAGGAGGACTAAAGGAAATTAAAAACATAGAAATCAATATGGTTGAATTGGAGGAACCTATCCGTTATAGTGAAGATGATCCCATTGAGCAATGGCTTTATGACGCTCTCCTCCTCGACGCAGAGCCAGCTCAGCTTTCAAAAAAAGATATAGAACAAATAAAAAAGATGAAAGTCGTATTCAAAAAAGCCAACTTAGATGAATGGTTCATAGATGGCAACGAAGAAAAGCTAAGACAATTTGTTGGTATCTACGTATATGCACATTATAGAAACCAACCTAAAGATGTAGCACTCCTCGCCGATGCCCCCCACCATAAGGCCTACATGCTTGAGACAAAGAATGGAAAAATTGTTAACGCTATTCAAGTTGCGTTAGAGGGAGGACTACCCGACGAAGTTATAAAGGAAATCTATAGCGGGTTTGAGCCAGATGGAAACATAATACCAACTCTTGTGGAAAAACATTTTCGAGATGTAGAGTTCCCAAAACTTAAAGGGTATAGAATCGTTAGAATTGCAACACACCCACAAGTTATGGGCATGGGACTGGGAAGCGAGGGTTTATCAAGACTTTGCGAAGAAGCTAAAAAAGAGGGGTTAGATTGGGTTGGAGCTGGCTTCGGCGCAACACCAGAACTCCTTCGATTCTGGATTAAAAATGGCTTCATCCCAATACACGTTAGCCCGAGGAGAAATCCTATTAGCGGAGAATATTCTACGATAGTAATAAAACCTCTTTCCGAGAAAGCAAAAGAAATTACCAAGTTTATTTTCAAAGAGTTTAAAGTAAAATTTGTTGAATGGCTACGAGACCTACATTACGATATGGAACCAGAAATAGCTATGTATATTCTCAACTCAAAATTAGAAGGTGTAGAAGAAAGGTTTTACGAATTAAGTTTAACGGAGAGTCAGCGAAAACGGCTTGAAGCATATGTTAAAGGTGCACTATACTATGAAGTTGTTTGCGATGTAATTCGCGAAATAGTAAAAACGTACTTTTTAGATCATACTTCAGATAGAGTAAAGCTTTCCGAAGGAAAAACGTTGCTACTTATTTTAAAGAGTCTTCAAGCAAGAAGCTGGAAACAAACCTTGGACGTAATTAACCTAGAACCCGCAGCAGCATATACGATGTTCAGAAGCGCAATAAAGAAGCTCTACAAAACCTACATTGGAAAAATAGAATGACCAGGTGACATCATTGCCAAAAAAGTTTAGAAAACACTTGTTCTTTGATGGAAGATACGCCGAAAAGATACTAAAAGAAGAAAAAACATCGACAATCAGAGTAGGGAAATATTCTATAAAAAAGGGTAGAAGTTTCTACATTCATGCTCGGGGACATGTGCTTGGCAAGGCAGTTGTGACTAACGTTAAAATAAAACATTTAAAAGAACTTACAGATGAAGATGCAAAACGAGATGGGTTCAAAAATAAAAAGGAACTCTTAAAAGCCTTGAAAAAACATTATGGTAAACTGGATAAAGATACTCCTGTAACAATTATAGAATTTAAAATACAGGATAAATTCAAAGATGAAATATCGTCAGCTGACTTCGCATACGGTGGGTATAAAGCAACTGAAATAGCTAAATTAGCACTCACTCATGATCTCGATCTATCCGAGAAAGAAAAAGAGATACTTAAAACTTTACTAAGTACGGGAAGCATAAGAAAAACTGCTAGGCAGATAGGTAGTTTAAATAAACGCTTTATGATTAGAAAAATCCTAAAAAAAGTTTTCAACACCTTAGTTAAAGAGAACATTATAACACCAAAAATTAAAAGGTACGAAGAAGACATTTAACAAATTTACCTTCAAAACCTTATAGAGGGTTTAAGATGTCAATAAGAGAACCGGCGGCAATAGGTTTTTACCCGCTGGATCCCCAAGAAACAATAGAAATGATAGAGAGATCCTATTTAAACACACACGGCCCAAAAGCCTTGCCAAAGGTTAATGAAAGTGGGGAAAGAAAAATTGTTGCAGGAATAGTTCCCCACGCGGGGTACGCGTACTCAGGACCTGTAGCAGCCCACTTCTATTACGAGCTTGCAAAAGACGGAAAACCTGAATCTTTCATCCTTCTCGGTCCAAGTCACACTGGCTACCCAGGTATTGGAATAATGACAGAGGGTATATGGAAAACACCCTTAGGAGAGGTACCAGTAGATGAAAACCTTGCAAATGTAATCTTAGAAAATTGTGACATAATATTAGACGCTCCAGAGGCGCACGAAGGAGAACATAGCTTAGAAGTCCAATTACCATTTCTTCAGCATTTGTATAATGGAAAATTTGCAATCGTACCCATAGCAATAGGCATGTCAGACTTTGAATCCTGTCAAGAGGTAGGCATAGCAATAGCGAAAGCTATAAAGAATACAAACAAAGACGTTGTAATAATAAGCAGTACGGATATGATGCATTACGGTACATATTACGGATACACGCCAGCTGGCGTCAGACCACTGGAAAAAGTCTTAGAATGGATATATCAGACGGACAGACAAATTATTGAAAGAATTAAAAAGTTAGATGGAGAAGGGGTAATAAACTACGTCTTCGACCAAGGCTTAACCATGTGTGGATTCGCTCCAGTAGCCGCAATGATAGAAGCCATTAAAAACATTGGAAAAGTAGAGGCAAAGGTACTGAAATATGAAACTAGCTATGACATACGAGGAGGAGATGCTACAGCAATAGTAGGATATTTAGCGATGGCTTTTTATAGGACACCCTAAATCGATAACCCGTATTCTACATCAATATTATACAAAGTCACAGGTTAAACACAGAGTCGTAAAATCGATTATATGGTGAATGAGGTGAAAAAAATGACTGAAGAATTTCTCCCGATAGTCAAATCACCGTCTTGGAAACACGAGTTAAGAAAAGGAAAAGGATTCAGTATCAGCGAAATTAAAGCGGCTGGAATAAATATCACTGTCGCAGCAAAACTTGGCATACCGGTTGATAAAAGAAGAAAAACTATACATGAAAAAAATGTAGAAACCCTAAAAAAATATTATCAGCAATTTAAAGATGAAATTGAGAAACCCCTACTTCCAAAAGTTGATAAAAAAGTAATCGAAGAATTAACCAAGGTACCGGGTGTAAATATACATATTGCGCGAATACTCGCTAAAAAAGCCTCAATGCTCTCTATAGAAGATCTTGTAAACAGCAATGTTGATGAACTGTCAAGGAGGACGGGTTACTCAAAAAGTAGAATCAGAAGATGGATCGCAGCTGCAGAGAACATGATTCGCTAATGCTGTGGCACACCCCTCAGCTTCTTCTCATCAAATATTCGAAGAAGCCTTCCGGGTGTGTGCCTCATCGGTGTCCCCCGCTGCGGAGACACAGTATCATCGCATCCGCCGAAGGAAACTCAACCGGCACTGTGACGGCGGGGATATCATCCTCTACTGAGTAATCATACTACATGGATTTTAATAACCTTTGGTAGATGGAAAGTATCATTATAATTTTTAAGTAGATATTATAGTATGTTGGTGTATCAGGTTGGTGCTTTTATGGGTTACGGTAAATCGATAATTGTCGGCATAATTAGTATCCCAGTGGTGTGTTTATTCACCATTGTTGCAAAAATGCTTCCATCTGACGTTTTATATCACTTTCAAGGGCAGTCGATTAGCAGTTTTTCCGTGTTCCTCGTAAGTATATCGGAGTTTATTCTTTTTTCTCAAGAACGAATTTTTTCATGGTTGATATGGTATACCTGTGGACTAATAGCCGGTTTGGCTGCTCGAGGAACCCTTAAAGGAGTATTATCCGCTTTTTCTATCCCAATAGTATGGTCAGTCCTTTACTGGGTCTTATTTATACTTTTGTCTGCTGAAATTTCCGTGAGCATTTGGGAAATCATTAATGAACTATACATCCTCACGGATATTACAATAAGATTTGGAGTAATAGCTGCAGTTGGTGGGGGCTTAGGAGGAGCAGCAACAAGGCAGAGGTAGATATCTACAATGTCAATCAAAGACTTCATTTTAAAAATCACTCATATAATACTTCCAGCGTATTTAACCTATTTGCTAACATTTAACAAATATTCCGAGATAAACTACAAATCATTACCCATCTTTTTATTCTTAGTACTTAGAGAAGTTAGTTTCCATTCATGGAAAGTTTTACTAGCATGGCTCATAACGGGCATTTTGGTAGGAGGAATGCTAAAAGATTTACAAAAACACGGGTCTTCTATTTCAATTACCATCTTTACGTATGTATTTTTGAAATTATACTTACTTACCCACTATAATATAATGTCCTGGAATACTTTACCCTTATTCCAAAAAATTTGGGATGCACTTTCAATAATTATCAATTTTATATTAAATGGGGCAGTATCGATTATTCCCACTATCCTAATAGTACTGCTTAGTAAGAAAAACAATATACAAGTTTTACAGCAAGAGTTTAAGCCTATAAGATGCCCTGTATGTGGAAGAATATACGAATCTAATCCAAAATACTGCGTGGTCTGTGGAACGCAAATGGGAGAAGAAGAAAAGACCAATAATTAGATTTGTGATTTTACTTTACTTTTGTAAAAAGTATATGTCTTTTCTAACGTCCTATGTTTCATTAGGAATATTACAATTCATAAACGAAACATTTAAATAGTTCGCAACATAGAGTGATATTGGCCGAGCCAGTCCTGCAAAGTGTAATATATCTATTTGTCGGATTTTTGGTTCTCGCCCTCCTCCCCTCTCCCCCCAGGACTGGCAATGAGGCCGGCATTCTTTTAATAGATATTAGTTTAATTAGTTGTGAGTATAATAGCATACTACTTCCTCATCCACCGAGTCAACTCTTACAAATCCAAACCGTTCAAATTGAACAACTTGATCAACTTTCAAATTTCTACAATTACATTCCCCAACGCCTTTGATTTCGTTTCCATCTGGCATAATCACTTTTATATCTACGTAATTTTCTGTAGGAACCCAATGGATGATTGGTGCTTTTACTCTTCTAGCTTCATGAACACTCCAACTATAAAATTCTCCTTCAATAGCTGTTTTTCTAACTGAAGTGACCTTAAAATTGAATAGATCTTTTAATCTTATTATACTTCCATTTTTTAAGAGATTTAGATCTCTCTGGCTTACAAATAACTCAACCATACCATCCTTTATAGTTAAAGGTATATCTCTATATCCCAATTCTGGTTTTTCAGGATGAAGAGGAGGTTTTGCGACAATTTTTTCTTCTGGTATATTTTTAATTCTTAACCGTACGGGGTTATCTACAAAGAAATATCTTAGTGCAATGGGGTCAATTAACCTACGATTATAGGCGTAAAGATTTGAGGGACTATATTCTATATCAACTATGCTTAGTCCTAAGTCTAAAATAGCTTTTCTAAGTGCTTCAGGTTTTATTCCTCTCTTTGCTAGGGACTGCAAACTCCAAGTTCGGGGATCATCCCAACCTCTATAGACCCCTTCTTCGATAAATTTTCTAGCTTTACGTTTGCTTAATGTTATTCCTTTAAACAGTATTTTCCCATAGTGTATGAACTCCCTTCTAGGCCAGTTAAAGAGCTTCCATATGAATTCTTCCATCATATCTTCTTTAATCAAATCTTTTCCTCTAAGTATATGGGTTACACCTAGAAGATGATCGTCAATTCCCCAAGAGAATTCCAATAAAGGCCACACTCTGTATTTTGTGCCGACTCTCGGGTGTTCTCTTTCAGATATCCTCATAATTATGTGGTCTCTCATGGCTGGATCTGGGTGGTTCATTCCTGTTTTTAACCGAACAACAGCCTCTCCCTGTGAATATTCTCCACTAAGCATTTTTTCCCAGTGTTCTAAATTTTCTTCAACAGTTTGTTTTCTGTGTGGGCATGGTTTACCCGGTATTTTATATCTTATTCTCCATTCGTCTGCTTTGCATAAGCATACATATGCATGGCCCTGTTCTAAGAGTTGTTTGCAATATTTGTAAAAAATTTCTACGCGGTCAGATTTGTAGATGGTTTTATGCCATTTAACGCCAAGCCATTCCAAGCCTTCCCTAATTAAATCATATGCCTCTGGAATGATTTTATGTTCTTCTGCTCCTATGGTATCATCATAAACTAGGAGAAGCTTTCCATTATAACGTCTAACATATTCATCGTTAAGGATAACCATTCTTGCATTACCTATGTGAAGAGGGCCAGAAGGGAAAGGGGCCATCCTCATAACAATTCTTTTCCATTTATCAACATTGGGCAATGGCGGGAGTTCTTTTGCCTCCTTTATCTTCTTTTCTTCAAGCAACTCTGGGGCAATTTCCCTTAATTTATTGCGCTGTTCTTCCAATGTAAGAGAATTTACATCTCTTACTGCATCTCTTACTATTTCAATTATTTCGCGAGCCCTAGGTCTTAATTCTGGATGTTCTCCCATAATCTTACTCATGACAGCTTTTTCATCGGCTCTACCATCGTGCCTCACAGCATTAGCTAATGCGAATTTAACAATCGTTTCTCTTAGCTCATTATCCATATTCGCGGTCACTTTTGTTCCCTCAAAATTAATCAACAATTTCTTAGTATCTATAATTTACTTTCAAAGTTTCTCCTAAAGATTTCCATTATTTAAAAGTTTTTAATTAAAACTGATAACGATTTAAATTCTACGTAGATAAAGAGGAAAATTCTTAGGAGAAGGTATTATTTACTTGCGATTCTGTTTTTTAAGAAATCCTTAAATTTTTTAGCGTCTTCACCCATGTATAAATTGTTAAATAAGATGTAAACTTTTTCTACAGGTAAAGTTTTTGCTTTAGAGAATAAATATTCGAAGTCTTTTGTCGAATATTTATATCTGTACATTTTTTTACCAGGAGGAGCCCCGTGAAGTCTGAAATATGCTATATTTTCGACGAAGTGTTGCGGGTCTTGTGCAAAGGGGTCAATGACATGAATCAAATTTAATTTTTCGCATATTTCCTTAACTATGTCAGAGGTCCAATCTTTCCCTCTAGGTTCCCATCCAATGACTATGTTTCCCCTATCAATGGAATTAAAGAATTCTGTCATGTTTTTTAGGTTTTCTTCCGAGGGCTTAAATTTTGCAGGAGTCTGCATTATGCATATTTTACTTTTTAGAACTTCACAAACATTTTTGGTGGTTTCCCAAGCTTCGAATACTTCGTTTGTAGGCTTAAAAAAACCGTATTTATCTTTGTGTTTCTCTGAAATCTCTATTCCTGCCTTTTTATAGGTTGGCGAGGATGCAGGGTGTGTTATTAATTGCCATGCCTTTACTGCAAATTCAAAATCATGTGGAGCATTTTTTCTCCATTTTTCAAGGGTATTTAGTCTTGGTGGTTTGTAAAATGTTTTTTGAACTTCAACAAGGTTAAATTCTTCAAAATATTTTTTCATTCCACCGGGGAAACCGCAACATCCAACTTTAATATTCATATATTTGTTCCCCCAATGCTAGTTTCATATATGAATTTTGCAAGTTTAAGAAAAACATCATTAACATTTTCCCCCGTTTTTGCGCTAGTTCTGTAATGAGGAATTTTAAAGGACTCTGCAAGTCTTTTTTCTTCGGCTACACTAACTTTGCGGTTTTTGATTAAATCTACTTTATTTCCGACTAAAATTAATGGAATTTTTCCACAGTATTTTTGAACTTCATTAAACCAATTCTTTAAATGTTTAAAGCTATTTTTGTTTGTTATATCATACACCAATAGTCCGCCGGCAGCCCCCTTATAGTATAAGGGTCTTAATTTTTTAAATCGCTCCTGGCCTCCGGTGTCCCATATTTGTAGCTTTACGGGTTTTCCTATACCTAGATCAACGTTCTTAGTGTATAAATCAACTCCTATCGTCATTAAATAACTATCGATAAAATATCCATGAGCAAATCTAATAGTTAAACTGGTCTTACCAACACCAGCGTCTCCAACAACAATAACCTTAAACAAATAACCTTCTGTCATTGCAAAGCCTCAAAATTTCCCTAAAATTATTTTATCAAAGCAATATAAAATTGTTTACATGTATATGTATAATAGGTCGAGCGATAAAATTATTATGTGGTTAGGATAACTGATGTAACTCTGTTAAGCCGCCTTAATGAATTTCTCTTCGTATTTTCTTAAAAACTCCGAAGCTTCCTTTATGTCTGAGAACAATTTCCGTACTCGCTCTATATCTTCGATACGTACTTCCTTTCTTCCTTCTTCTCTAGCATTAACAGCCGCTGGCGTGACTAGGAGTGAAGCAAATCTTAAAGAACTCTCTACTGCAATGTCGGCCAGCTTATTTAAAGCTTCTTTGGTAAGCTCGACTCCTTCAGCTTTAGCCCTGATCTTTAGTATTTCCATGACTTCTTCTCTAGAATAAGGCCTTGTACGAATTATTAGAAGTCTGTCTAGGAAATCAAGGGGCATCCCCATCGGAGAAATGTAGTCGGTTCCACGGATTTTTGTTATACCACGATTTGTAGCTAAGATAATGATTGGTGCTAGTTCGCTTTCCATAGCCCGCGTTAGGAAGGAGAAGGCTTCCAGATCTAGGAGACTTGCTTCGTCAATGAATAGAACCCCTGGAAGAATTTCTGCTTTACCTTGCTCTACCCATTCTTTAACCATTTCATCAACTTGCTCTCTGATTTCAGGGTCAATTTCCTTTTCTTCTCTCCCTCCAAAGAACAATGAAAGAAGCGTACTACCCGATCTTCTTGCGGTCATTTCATCTAAGTCGTTTAGAGTAACTGTGTAAACAAATTCCTTTTCCTTTAATATGGGTCCTGAGGGAACTGGAATTATTCGTTCGGCTTCAATGTCATACGTCTTTTCTCTTTCTGCGCTGCGTCCAAGCCTTGTCACTCTTCCAGTTTCAGCGTCTATCATTATTATATCGCCTTCCGATATTCCTTGATTTATGAGCTGCATTGCTACGCTCTGACCTACTTCAAACGTTTTTGTTTCATTTTTTGTCCTTAATGTAACTCTTGCAGACTCTGGTATTTGCATGTAAGGATTGTAAGGATTTCTGGTCATTTTTATGTCTAAACTTTTGACTTCGCCTTCGTATATTTTACGTAATTCATGTATTCTGACGCCAATGGATTTACGCATGGCACTCATCAATATTTCTGTCTTCTTTTTCTCCTCACTGTAGATTTCACTACCTGCAATCATTACAAAGGGTACATCCTCTCCTAATTCCTTTGCAATTGCTATAGCAATTGCGGTTTTCCCAGTTCCCGGCGGACCCGCTAATAAAACAGCTCTTCCAGCCATTTTTCCATCCTTGATCATGCTTACTATTATACCTGCCGCCTCTCTTGCTTCCGTTTGACCAACCATGCCATCTGCAATAAGTTCAGCTTTCAAACCTTTCAGTCCGAGACCCTTAATGTGACTATGAGCGCCAATTCTTTCAAATCTTCCCGACCCTCGTACTTCTCGAATCTCCACCACCCTACAACCCTCCTATCATCCAATAACTACTATTAGAAACGACATTCAAAATTTAAAGTTCACGTTGATAATATTAGTCCTCAAAAGGTTTAAGATTTCGTGAAGAAAAATTTTCGTTTCTAATTTCTTTGCCATAATTAATGTCTATAATGGCATGTCATTTTTATAAAGAAAGGTTTTTGATTATGTTGACATGATTATATGAATGAAACATGTATTCTAAAAATAAAACAAAAATTTTAATAATTTTAATCAAAGTTTTTAAAGCAAAGCTTAAATTTATATATGGTTACATAGTAGTAGAGTGGAAGTGTGAAAAGAAGGTCAGTATAGGGCGAAAGGCTCCGTCAAATGTGTGAGTAGGTCTCCCCCCTCCTCCCCCTCGCCACTGATATTGTGCATTTGTGGCGTGTTTCTGTTTTTTGACGGAGCCCGCTAAACCTTAATTTACTACTTTTGCAAATTAATATTAAGAATTTTGGGAGGTTCCCCCCATGTTTTATCATCTATTTGTAAATGGAAGTATTAAACCGGATACAATAGAGGTGGAGAAGGGAGTTCCTTTATTTATTTTCAGGTTAGGAGAAGGGAAACCACATGTTTTTTTAATAAGTGGGGTTCATGGTGATGAACAAACTGGAATCTATGTAGCAGAAAGTCTTATTGAAAAACTTAGTAAAATGGAGCTTTTTGGAAGCATAACTATAGTACCGGTTGCAAATCCACCAGCTTTTAGATGTAAAACTCATAATTCACCTATGGATGGGCTAAACATGAATAGAATTTTCCCGGGAAATAGGGAGGGAACAGTCACAGAACGTTTAGCTGCAGAAATATGGGAACAAGCTATACAAGCGGATTATATCATAGACTTACACTCCTGTGAAGAGGAGTGCATACCGTATGTACTTGCTTTACATAGAGAGTTTAGTTACGTCAAATCACTTGCATATAAAGTTGGAATACCCTACGTTATCGAATCAACAGGAACACGTGGGCAGCTATTTGTTGAAGCAAGTCGAGAAGGAATACCAGCAATAGTAATCGAAATGGGAGGTAGGTGTTCTGTAGATTTACAATCAGCAGTACGAGTTAGGGATTCTCTATTAAATTTTCTTACGTCTCTAGGTATAATTCAAGGATATGAATTAGAAAGCAAGCCAGAATTCTATGGAAGAATAATTGAAATAAATGCGCCGTCAGAAGGACTATTCATACCAAAATCTTTCTGCGGGTCGAAGGTCGGTGAAGAATCGACAATAGGTGAAATAAAAAACGGAAGTAACATAATCGCGCCCCTCAATGGACTGCTAGTTTATATTAAAAGGGTAATGTATGTATTCAAAGGTGAAAAGATTGCGGGAATAGCAGCAAAAATAAAACATTAGTAGAAAACTATGAACTTAATAAAATCATCAAACATTTAACTACTATGATCAAAGATATGAGAAGAATGGAAAGATTCAAAACACTACCTATAATTAAACTAGTAATCACAAGATTTTTTAGAACTATTTTTAATACAAAGAGAGATGCCAAAAATGGTATACACGAAATAAACAGACTTACAGCATCATTTGACATAGCTATTACAATAACGTCGAGAAACCAAATAACCAATATCACGAAAACAATTATAAGCGAGAGCATGGTTGTTCGCCTTCAAAATTAAGTATTGATCCAATATATATAAAGTCAAAACCAAAATAAAGCCATAAAAGTTCTTTAAAATTTAAAGGACGTGGTCACGTTGACTAAGATATGGATTGATGTACTTACCCCGAAGCAGCTATTGTTTCTCACGAAGATTTCCAAAAAGCTAGAAGAACATGGTTTTGAAGCTTTTTTCACTTCAAGAGAGTATCAAGAGGTTTGTGAACTCATCAAATTAAAGAGATTGAATATACCAATAATTGGTAAACATGGAGGTTATCACCTTAAAGATAAATTATTAGCAAGCACTGAAAGAATTTTACTCTTAATTCGTCACATAGAAAAAATCGAACCAGACATAGCCTTGTCATTTTCCTCTCCTGAAGCAGCACGAGTAGCTTATGGACTCAACATACCACATGTATGTGTAAACGACTCTCCCCATTCCGAAGCAGTAGCCCGATTAACAATTCCCTTATCTAAATTACTATTTACACCAAAAATAATCCCTAAAAAAGTTTGGGAAAAATATGGAATACCTAAACAAGCTATCATTCAGTATAGAGCACTGGATCCCGTTACATGGATCAAGGACTTTCAACCAAATCCAGAAATCTTAAAGAACTTAAAATTGAACTTAAAACAGCCGATTGTCGCGATAAGACCAACAGAAGCTTACGCGGCTTATCTTAGAGGAAAGATATCCAATATTTGTCCAGTTACGATAAAAATAGCACAAAAATTGCTTAAACTTTTAGAGAACAAGGTCCAAATAGTAATTATACCAAGGTACAAGGAGCAAAGAAAAGTATTAAAGGAAAAATTAGCAGAAAATGTTGTAATTCCTGAACATGCTATTGACACTGCTAGTCTCCTATACTACTCCAGCTTATTTATAGGGGCGGGGGGTACAATGAACATAGAAGCCGCTCTTCTGGGAAAACCGGTCATATCGTGTTTCCCAGGAAAAACAACATTTGTTGAACGCTACTTGGTAAATGCAAAGTTAATATATAGGGTAAAAGATCCGGAAAAGACAGTTAAATTAGCATTAAATATTTTACAGAATGCAGAAAAATTTTTAAGTTCCCATAAGGAACGAGCACTAAAAATATTAAACCATATGGAAGATCCGGCCGAGGTTATTGCAAAAGAATTAAAAAAACGTTTAAATAAGTTACTATGAATAGGAGAATGATAAAATGATATCGATTACTGATTTAATATTTGCTGCAACAGGCTTTACCATTTCCTTTATCATAACTTTCATTTTAGTACCTTTCCTAATTCGAAAATTCAAGGAAAAAGGCATCGTGGGCGTTGACGTTCATAAACCCGAAAAACCAGAAATACCCGAAATGGGAGGATTAAGCATTTTAATTTCTATAATTGTTTCAACAGTTTTCCTCATCATAGTATGTAACAATCTAACAAAGTTTTTTACCACTTTTTTGATGGTAGTTGTAGTAGTAGGAATTATTGGAGCAATAGACGATATTAAACCCCTAAACCCAAAATTAAAGCCAACTTTAACAGCATTGGCATCTTTACCAATAATAATTTTTGGAACATATGTTCCAAGGCCGGTATTTCCTATAATTGGAAAGACAAGGTTAACCATAGTGTACCCATTACTTATAATAGCAGGTCTAGCAGTGTCGACTAATGCTGTAAACATGCTAGACGTATTTAATGGTTCCATGGCTGGTACCTGCAGTATACTTCTCCTAACTCTTCTAATATCGTCCATTATTCTGGGCTCTAGTATCGGGATCTTACTATCCGCCATAACGCTTGGCTCTTTAGTTGCTTTCTTCTACTACAATAAATATCCAGCAAAAATATTTTCTGGGGATGTAGGCTCACTTACAGTCGGAGCAGCCATAGCAACAATCGCTGTAATGGGAAGACTTGAAATAGTAACAATAGTCGCGATGATGCCGCATATCATGAACGGTTTTCATAGCCTAGCGAGTATAGGAGGACTTCTAGAAAGAAGACAAATAAAAGCACGACCAACCAAGGTACTTGCTGATGGAAGACTTGCAGCCAGTAAAGATCCCAAAGCCCCAATAACACTTGCCAGGCTCATTTTAGCAGGTGGTCCTCTTTATGAGAACGAAGTAGTCAAAGTATTTATTCTCTTATCTATATATAGTGGAGTGCTTGCTATTTTAACCGCGTTACTAATCGCTTGGGGGTTATAGATATTGAATTACAGACACATATTTAGCATCCTTGGTATAATAACATTAGTATGGGCTACAATGTTACTGGGCCTTGTTTTTATTTGGAAATTTATTGTTCCAATATCGTATCCTTCTGAATCATACATTATGCAGTTTTTAATTGGGTTTTTTAAGGTGGGAGCCTCCGGAACATTAGCCCTTATATGGCTTTATTTATGGAACAAACTTGTACAAATTTATTTCTGGAAAACATTAAAGGCAGGTACATAAATGAATGAAAACAATGTCGAAATAAAAAATTCCGAATCAAAAAACGCAGAAACAAAAATGTTAATAAAATGTCCTGAAATTGACCCAAAGGATCTTTTTATGCTTTCCTACATTGCGCTTTCTCAACTGGATGCTGAGATACTAAAAACAGTTGAGAAATTAAAAAAGGGCGATTTAATAGTTGGTGAACTCTACTTTCAAATTTCAAAGCGAGAAAAGATGCCTATGAGCCTCATGCTTCATGGAGAATCAAATCAACTCACAGTAACATGCAAATACAAAGAAATGAATGAAGCTAAAAGCTTAATCTGCAATATTGGAAATAAAATTTCACGTCTTGCAGAAAACTTCTCAAAATTAAATGAGGAAAGTAAAGAAAAACTCAGAGAAATCTTTAGAGTATTAAAAGAAATAGATAGGGCAATTCAGTCGATTTTAAACCAAAAGAATGTGGAGGAGTTATATTTCTCGCTTTCGCTACTACGAGAAAGGGCATGCAACTCTGCGAAAAATCTATTAGACATACCTATTAAGACGGGGCAATGGTTGAATATTCTTAATAACCTTAGACTTAGAAAAAATCATAATGCCAGACTTAACACGGAAACAGCTAAAAAATTGTTGCTAGATTTACTTTACTGGAAAAAAAGGATCTTGCAAGAATTTAAAAATGTCGAGGAGGAATAATATTGGGTAAAATAAAAAAAGGCGTCAATTGCAGCGTAATTGGATGTAACGAGCGAGCATTACATTCATTATCCATAGACAAAATACAAGAAGCGATTCGGACTATAGGTCTAAAGCTAAACATCAAAACATCAAGAAGAGTATACCTCTGTGAGAAACACTACAAAGAAATTAAAAAACAGCTTAAAAGAATGAAAAAAGTAGAAAAATGGAAACACGGCCTTCCCTTTACCTAATTACATCATAAGGACAGCCCAGCCAATATACGATCTATATGTCCTTGAACGGTTTTCCAGATAATGTCAAATTCTCCAGTAGACAGTCCAATACCAATTAGCGAAAGCGCGATTGAGATGTACACCAATGCGACTATTTTATCTCGCATTCTTCAAACCTCCACACAAAACCATTACCATACTTTAGCATATTAGATTTAAAATTTATGAAACTGGTTTGATAGTAAAATTTATTCAAGTAAAAGTTGCAATTAATCGTGCCCGATGATCTTGCTCGGCCGTCTGATAGATATTAAACCGTATGATGAACCTACGCAGGAGAAGAGGGCGTCCAGCACCCAGTAATTTAATTTTACCAGTTAGTACTAAAACTCATCACCATGAAGAGTGAAAGCGTTCATCGAAATAAAAAGCTTTAACAAAAAAGATAAAAAGGAAACTTTCTCTATATCATTAAATGCAAAAATTAGGTTTAAGGGAGGAGAAAAATGCAACTTTTTAATCTATTATCGGGTACATGGCTTTGGGTAATAGCCTTTCTTCTAATAGTAGTGGTAGTAATACTACTTTCCAGCATACGAATATTAGCAGAATATGAAAGGGGAGTAATATTTAGACTTGGAAGAGCATTACCTGGAGTAAAGGGACCTGGCATCATATTCTTAATACCTATAATTGACCGATTAGTGAAGGTGGATCTGAGAGAACACTTTTTTGAAATACCAAGGCAAAGATGCATAACGAAAGATAATGCCCCCGTTGACATAGATGTCCTAATTTACTACAAAGTGGTTGACGCGAGAGATTCAGTAATTAAGGTAAAAGATTTTAAAGGAGCATCTGTCGGAATTGCGCAAACAACACTAAGAGCCGTAGTTGGAGACATAGTTTTAGATGACGTACTGGCTAAGAGGGAGTACATCAATACCGTACTTAGAGATAAACTCGACGAAGCTACCGAAAGATGGGGGGTAAAAGTTACAACAGTAGAAATAAGAGAGATAGATCCTCCAAAACAAGTACAAGATGCGATGATTAAACAAATGGAAGCTGAAAGAATTAGAAGAGCGATGGTAACCGAAGCAGATGGTAAAAGAGAAGCAGCAATTAAAGTCGCTGAGGGAGAAAAACAAGCAGCAATACTAAAAGCAGAAGGTAAAAGAAGAGCAATGATCTTGGAGGCTGAAGGAGAAAGACAGGCATCAATATTAAGAGCAGAAGGCTATGCAACCGCGCTTGACAAAATATATTCTATAGCAAGGAACATAGACTATAAAACAATGGCATTACAATATCTAGAGACATTGAAATCTCTCGGAGCAAGTCCTTCAACCAAATTCATATTCCCAGCAGAGTTTATGCAACTAATTGCTCCAATAAGAGAATTCCTAAGCGGAGTTTCAAGTTCTACAAGCAGTGAAGAGTGATGTTATCGGTATCGTGAGACCTACTCCATAAATTCTTCTATCCTTTTTAATATTTTATTTAGTTTTTCCCGATCCTCAGCAGCAATTACAACGTTCTTATAGTTTGGAAGGGCAAGAGAAACTTCTTTGATAAAGAGTTGCAAAGCTATGTGCGCAGGATGTTCAGATATTTCTAATGACCCATCTTCAAAAACAAAAGAAACCTCCTTCCATGTTTTCCTTTCCTCATCTAGAGGCCATAGCGCATAGACATAATCATCAGTCATTAACACTATTGACGGTGAACTTTTCCACGCATCCTCAATAAATTCTAACATTTTTTGGGCATTTTCCTTTTTCCCCATTATTTATATCCTCCATCAATACACCAGTATACCAAAGTAACTCTTAATGCTTATATGTGATCAAGATTTTTCCTGTTTTTTAAGTTCACATTTACATTCGAGACTAATAAACACTATCATTAATATTTTAACAATTATTCTCTCTATAGATAATATCAACAGTGGCAACAAATTAATCTATTACCCCAAAAGCACATATATAAATAATTCTGGAAAATATAAAAGTAGAAATAAGTTATCCATGAAATTTAACTCACTTGGAAACATTAGAGCGGTCAAACAGAGTTATACCAAAAATAAAATGACACTAAAACTAGGAGGCACACATTTTGAAAGCTTTATTTAAACACGCATGTCCAAATTGTGAAGGTAGAATTTCCGATGAAAGATTACTAATGGGGGTTCCCTGTAAAAAATGCCTACCCTTGGATATTAAAGAACTAAGAGACTTATATTCTAAAATGGATCCCTTAGAATTCAAAATAAAAATTATGGAAATTTTAAAAAATCAAGGAAACCTGCAAAAGTACTATGACCTTGTAAAAATTGAAAAAGAATTAGCTGAATTTGAAACATTATTTAAAAAGGGAACTGGAAGTAGACTTTGGAGTGCTCAACGAGAATGGGCTAGGAGAGTCCTAAAAGGAATAAGTTTCGCTATAACTGCTCCCACAGGCATAGGTAAAACGGTGTTTGGAGTAAGTATGGCTATTTATCTGAGTACTAAGGGGAAAAAATCCTATATCATTCTTCCCACAACAGTACTCGTCAAACAGACTCTGGATAGAATTAAGGAGTTTCTAGAAAAAGCAGGAATTCAAATCAAAGTTGCAGGATACTATGCCAGACTATCAAAAACTGAACGGGAAGAATTTAAACAAGTGATTGAAACGGGAGACTTTGATATACTTATTACAACCTCGCAGTATCTTGCACTAAAATTCGATGAAATTTCCAAGCATAAGTTTGATTTTATCTTTGTCGATGACGTGGATGCGCTCCTCAAGTTGTCTAAAAATATAGATAGGGTTCTGCTGCTCTTAGGTTTCAATAATGAAATAATTAATCTTGGTTTGAAGCTAATAAAATTAAAGAAAGAATTTCTTCAAGCAAGGGCAAGTGAGTTAGGAAAAATAGGATATGAAATTGAAGAAACAGAAAACACTTTAAACAGTTTGAAGGAAAAAGTAAAGCCAGGTATACTAATAGTTTCCACCGCCACTGGCAAAGCGAAAGGCGATCGGGTAAAGTTATTTAGAGAGTTATTAAACTTCACAATAGGATCGGCAAGCGAAGGCTACAGAAATATTCAAGACCTATACATGCCAAGGGAAGAAAGCGTAGAAAAACAAGTACTTTCATTGGTTAAAAAGTTTGGTACTGGAGGACTTATTTTTGTCACACTTGAAGAAGGGATAGAATTCGCAGAAAAAATAGCCAAATTTCTAAAAGAAAATGGAATAAAAGCTGAAGCCTTTCACGCAAGTAAAAAAAGCCCAGAGATCATAGATCAGTTTTCCAATGGTGAAATAGATGTACTCATTGGAGTGGCAAGCCATTATGGACTCTTAGTTAGAGGCCTTGACTTACCACACCGTGTACGATATGCCATTTTTACGGGAGTACCCAAATTCAGATTTAGCCTAGATGTAAGTGAAGAAACTAGCCCAACAAGAATATACATGCTTCTCTCAGAAATTATGGAATACCTACCGGAAGAAGAACGGGGAAAAGCAGATAATTTTCTAAGAAAACTTAGACAGTACATGGTAAGACTCTCACCAGCACAACTTCAGCAAATTAAGGATGCACTAACTAATAAGGTAAAAATAGACAACATGTATCTCCAAAATATTCTAAATTTGTATGTTAAGGTTATTAATTTCGTTGACTCCATGCTTAAGAGAAAAGATGTCCTAGATAAACTAAGAGAAAGCCCATTCGTCGCCATAGAGGAGAAGGATGGAAAACTTTACATGCTGGTGCCAGATGTAAGAACCTACATACAAGCTTCAGGAAGAACGTCACGGCTATTTGCAGGAGGAGTAGCGAAAGGAGTCTCGGTTCTTCTAGTAGATAACGAGAAAGTTTTCAACGGGCTTGTAAGACAATTAAGATGGAGATTCGAGGAAAGCGAATGGAAGCACTTAAATGACGTAGATTTAGATGCCCTTTTAAGGGAAATAGACGCTGATAGGGAACTTATATTAAAAATTAAACGAGGAGAGATAACAGTAGAACTAAAAGACCCTGTAAAATCGGCATTACTTATAGTAGAGTCTCCAAGTAAGGCATTTACCATTTCCACATTTTTCGGTAAACCAGCAAGAAGAAGACTGCATGGACTACCAGTCTATGAAGTTGTAACAGGAGATTTAGACCTAAACGTAGCCGCAAGTGGTGGACACATTTTTGACTTAGTTACAGACGAAGGTTTTCACGGTGTACTAACTGAAAATGGACTTTTTGTACCAATATACACAACAATAAAGAGATGTATGGTATGTAAAGAGCAATTTGTGGAAGATACGGATATATGTCCGCGATGTAAATCCACGCAAATAAAAGACTCCTTAAATAACGTAAAAGCCCTAAGTGAAATAGCATCCGAAGTAGATATGATTCTCATAGGGACAGATCCCGATACCGAGGGAGAGAAAATCGGTTGGGACATAGCTACGGTTCTAAAACCATATGCACGACAAATTAAACGTGTAGAGTTTCACGAGATAACAAAAATGGCAATAAGAAATGCACTTGAAAATCTTAAGGAAATAGATGAACATAGAGTATCAGCACAACTAGTACGTAGAATAGAGGATAGATGGATAGGTTTTGAGCTGAGCAGGCGGCTCTGGCAAAAATTCCGAGACTATCATCTCTCTGCAGGCAGGGTGCAAACTCCAGTTCTAGGATGGATAATAGAAAGGTATAAAGAGTTTCTGAAAAGTTGGAAGTATGTTTACTGGATAAAACTGTCAAACCAATACGTCGTAGAATTAAAGAACATCGAAGGCGACCCCCATAAAATCGCAGAAAAAATTCGAAAGTCGCATGTTAAGATAATATCCATTGAAGAAATTCAAGAAGATTTGAATCCCCCACCGCCATTTACAACGGACGAAATGCTAAGAGAAGCATCAAGACTCCTGAGATTTGGCGCACAAGAAACTATGGCTCTTGCGCAGACACTTTTCGAATCCGGTTTAATAACTTATCATAGAACGGACAGCCACCGAGTGAGCAACGTGGGAATAAGAATTGCCAAAGAATACATAACGCAAGAAATTGGCGAAGAATACTTCCATGCAAGAAAATGGGGGACGGAAGAAGAAGGTGCGCATGAATGCATTAGACCAACACGCCCATTAAATGTGGAAAGACTAAGAAGTCTAATAGAGGAAGGAGTGATAAAAACAGCAGAAACAATGACTTGGCAACACTACAAACTATATCAACTTATATTCAATAGATTTATGGCAAGCCAAATGATACCTGCAAAGATAAAGCGGTTAAAAGCAAAAATAAAGTTCAACGAAATAGCTGAGGCGGAGATAGAGGGGATCATAGAAGTTATTGAGCCAGGGTTCACAATAATACAACCGATTAAAACAATACCTAAATTAGAAGAACCGCTAAGTGTGATCGATGTAAAATTTAAGAAAATACCTACGGTAAGTCTCTATACACAAGGTGATGTTGTTGAACTTATGAAAAAGAGAGGGATAGGAAGACCGTCCACATATGCAACAATAATACAAACACTTCTCGAACGAGGATACGTAGAAGAGAAAAATAAGATGCTAAAACCAACAAAACTCGGAATAAAGATCTACGAGTACTTATCAAAATTCTATAACAACTTAGTATCCGAAGAGAGAACTAGGGAACTTGAAAGAAAGATGGAAGAAATAGAAGAAGGAAGAGTAAATTATCAATATATTTTAAATGATCTCTACAAAGAAATAAGAAGCTTAAAGTAACTTCTAGCGTTAATTTAACATTATTTCTAAATTTCTAGTTTCTACTTAATATTAAGGGAATTATAACACTTAGGCTCTAAACCATGTGAACACATAATATATTGGTTTCCCTTCTGGGCTTATTGTTGATATTATAAATTTCTTCCTTACTGTAGTTGCAAGTCTACCGGCTCTTACGATTTCTAGTGCAGAAAGCCTGGAGTTCATCGGTAAAACATGAACAAGAAAAGGTGCATGGTCAATCCCAGGACCATGTTCATAAACAGCAAAATCAGCACCAAATTTCATTCCAGGCCGAACAACATATCCCTTATCTCTGAGGTCCTTATACACTATGTATTTCTCTTCTAATTTATCATGAATCTTTGACGCTATTTTTTTGAATTCTTCAAACGAAAGTTCACGTTTCGTTCCAGCATCTACTAAAATAAGTTTTCCTTTTTCCATTAAGTATAAGGCTTCTAAGAGAGATAATTCTAAGGGTTTATTAAAGCTTGGAGCTTTTGGCTTCCTAATTCCAAGAGGTTTACCGTAAAATCCTTCAGCATAAAGTTTAGATCCCTGCTGAGAATTCCAAACAACAACCCTATTACCGAGAAATTCCCCTCTAAATTTTTCCGACATCTTTTTCCTCCTATCTCAATCTAGCAACTGCCACTATTCTTACAGCATCCGCAGCATCCTCTGCAAGATCCGCTATTTCTTCAATATGTTCTACAAAATCTATTACTTTTATCAGAGTCTTTGCCTCTAACTCTAAATCATACAAGACATAAACGATGTTTCTTTGTAATGTATCTACTTTTCTCTCCGATTCATCTACTTCTTCCGCAATCTTAATAGCTTTCTCGGCATTTTGAGGAAGTATAAAAACTGCTTCCCTAAATTTCTCAACAGACTTTACAACCCATTCAACTAATTCCCTAAACATATTCGCTAATTCACCTTGAGGACGCCAGTCGCGCAGATGCGACAATCTGAAACTAGTTGCATCAGCATAATCAGCTATCTCATCTGCAATAAGACTTAATCGCATCAGATCTTCTCGCTGTATTAAAGTAGCAGCCTTAGAAACTTCATCCAATAGGGCTCTTTTTATTTCATCGGCTTCTTTCTCCAACGATGAAATTTTTTCTAATCTTCTTTCAATGGCCTCCCATTCATTGTTTATCCATTCTTCTACCATAAGAGCTAATTCTTTCACAGCTGTAACCACTTTTCTTATGTGATCTTGGTACATATCGAGAACTTTTCTTTCCTCATCGTTGGCATAAGGATTTATCACCATGAAATTTTAACCTCCACGGCTGTAATTTATCTTTTTAAGTATAAATTTGATACAAGCGTTTACACTAACATCTCCAGACCGTCGTGCAACAAATGATAACCAATATTTATAACATTTTCGTAAAACTCGAGAAAATGATATTGATACTTTCCTAAAATTGTCATCTTAATCAAGCACATATTTTACTTTAGTTGCTTATCAGGCGATATACAGAAACCTTATATAACTCTCACAGAAACATACTAGTGCCGATGAAGAATGGCATCAGCTGGCTAGGCTCTGCCGATGGCCTAGGATCAACCGCCTGAGCATAAATACCACCTCACCAACGGGTCCTAGATAGATATACCTAACACATTTTCTTTGAAAATCTAAAACAATTTTTAAATATCCAACACAACTTAAAATCTATAAACCTCATTTCTCATTGTAATTCAGGCGAGGAAAATGTTGTTAACGGAGCTTTTCGAAAAGGATAAATTAAGATTTTTATTGTTTGGCGGCAAGGGCGGTGTAGGTAAAACGAGCTGTGCCGCTGCAACCGCTCTCTGGGCAGCAGAAAATGGAAATGAAACCTTGGTAATTAGTACAGATCCAGCCCACAGCTTATCAGACAGTTTCGGTGAGAAAATAGGCGATTCGATTAGAAAAATAAATGGAATTAAAAACCTCTATGGGCTTGAAATCGATCCCAAGAAAGCAATACGCGAATACAGTGAAAAAATAAAGTCAACACCGGAACTAGGTTTACCAATAGATATAGAAACAGATGAACTTGAAGAATTGACAACACTTACACCACCCGGAGCTGATGAAGCCTTGGCATTCGCAAAAGTTCTAGAGTTCATAGAGAAACCTGAATATGACATTATAATCTTCGATACAGCTCCAACAGGTCACACTCTAAGACTTCTAAGCCTGCCAGATATTCTTAATGGTTGGGTCGGGAAACTTATTAAAATGAGAGCATGGATCCAAAAAATGACAGCATTCTTCAAAAGAATTTTAGGCAGAGGCAAAGAAGAAGACAAAACAATGGAATACCTTGAAAAATTGAAAAAAACAATTGAAGTAGCCAGGGCAGAATTATCAAATGAAGAAGAAACACGGTTCATACCAGTCATGATCCCAGAAGCTATGTCAATTTACGAAACAGAACGTTTAGTGAGAACATTGTATGAATATGAAATCCCCGTCACACACATTATTGTAAACATGATTCATCCAGAAGTACCAAATTGTACTTTTTGCGCAGCTCGAAGAGGCATGCAAATAGAAAACCTGAAAATTATAAACGAGTATTACTCCGACTTTTCAGTGGTTTATATACCCCTCTTCCCAACCGAAATTAGAGGAATTCCGAAACTTAAAGAGTTTGCAAAATATCTCTTCGAGGAAGAATTTACACCAAAAATTGATTAAATGGTGAGCTGCGATTTGGACAGAAAAACTAAAAGCAAACTGTTAGCACTATTATTTCTTTTCTTAGTGTGTATTAGTTTCTTCTTGTATGCCTTTTTGATTTTTAGTCCTTAATTTCTTAGTTGCCCCCTTCTTTAGAAATATATTTTAATTTGGTTAATGATACATAGTTAGAGTCGCCAACAATCTGTGAGGGCCATAATTGAAGCAGACGTTAACTTTAGCTTTTTTGGGAGGAGCACGAGAAGTAGGTAGAACATCGATGCTACTGGAACTTGAAGACATGAATATTTTACTTGATTGCGGAATTAACCTAGGTACAAAGGGAGAAAACAGATACCCTATTTCTCCACCAAAAAAACCAGATATAGCAATCGTTTCACATGCCCATTTAGATCATTCTGGCTATATACCAGTTATCGCCAGAAAATATGGATGTAAAATCTATGCTACACCGCCAACACAAGACATATCCGAAATTCTTTACATAGATTTACTAAAAATCGCTAAAGAATGTAATGAAGCCCCACCGTTCGAAATAAAAGACGTTATGGCCCTTAGAAAATATTTTATCGATTCCTCTTATAGAACACCAATTACTCTGCATAAAAATACTCGTCTTACAATGTATAGATCTGGACACATTCTAGGCTCGGCCATGATAAAAATAGAGACAGACGATCTATCTATCCTCTACACCGGAGATTTATCCATGCGCAATAGCAAAACACTTGAAATGGCAGATGTCGGTGTTGGAAAAGTAGACATTTTAATAATTGAATCTACATATGGGCACTCCTCCGATAAGCATCCTAGTAGACAGAAAACAGAGCAAGAATTCATAAAGACGATTGAAAAAACCATTAAAAGAGGAGGTAAAATTCTAATACCCGCATTTGCAGTCGGTAGAGCCCAAGAAGTCATGCTCACACTAGAATCTCACATGAGAAGCAAAGCTCTAACAAATGTACCAATTTACATCGATGGAATGATCAAAAAAATCAATGAACTTTACAGAATTTACTGGCTCTACCTGAGACCACAAATAAGAAGAGCAATAAGATATGCAAAAAGAAATCCTTTGGAATCCAGACTTTTCACAATAGTGAAAGATAGAGACGAACCTGTTGAACGAGAGGAGCCATGCATTATCATAAGTACCTCGGGGATGCTAGAGGGCGGACCAGCAATGTTCTACTTAAAAGAACTTGGCAGTGATCCTAAAAATCTAATATGTTTAACAGGCTATCAGGTACCTGGCACCAGAGGAAGAAGACTACTTGACGGGGAGAGAAAAATAGAGTTACCAAAAGGAGGGTCGGTCGAGGTTCTGGCAGAGGTAAAAATGTTTGATTTTAGCGCTCATGCAGATCAACCCAGCTTATTCAGATTTATTTCTTATTTAAGAGGATTAAAGAAAGTTTTCTGTATACACGGGGAAGAAATTAAAGTTTTAGATTTCTCAGAGAGAATAAAGAAAAATAAAAAAATCGAAGCATACGCACCAAAGGTTGGAGAAAGAATATCCATTCAGGTTTAAGTATGAGTAGCTTTTCTAACAGTTGCTATAGAGTTGTCTGCAATACCCTTCTCCTGTAGCTCGTCTGGGTTCATCCAGACCTCATTAATGGGTACCTCGCTTTTTGAAAAAGCTACACTTCTAAATCTTTTCTTTTTCGCTACAACAATTTCGATTTCCTGACCATCTTCTAACTCAAAAAAAGTCATGGTTTCAGGATTTAGGAATGATTTACCTCTTTCTACTTCTACACGATGTCTTAACCTCATTCTCTTCTGTTTTACCTCTCCCATCTTATCACCTCAACTATTCTTGATAAATTCCGAGATCATCAAAGTTTTTCTTACCTTTAAAATAATCTAAGAGGCTATTAAGTAACTTGTCCACTGGTGTCCGCACTTGTTTCCACGTGTCTCTATCTCTTAATGTGACTGTGTTGTCTTTGGGAGTCTGGTAATCGACAGTTATTGCAATTGGTATACCAATTTCATCAGCTCTAGCATATCTTCTTCCGATTGACCCGGAATCATCGTATGTTGCTCTAATTCCTTCTTCTTTAAGCATGTTCCAAATGTCTCGTGCGATGTCTGGAAGACCATTCTTATTAACTAAAGGAAACACTGCTACTTGTATGGGCGCCAAATCCCTTGGCAGTTTAAGAATTACTCGGTTTTCCTTTACAGAGTAACTACATTCAAGCGTAGCATATACTAACCTATCCGCGCCAAAACTGGGTTCAAAAACATGAGGAATAAATCTTCTGCCAGTGATCTTCTCCTTTTTAACCTCTATTTTTACATGTCTAGGTTCTATTCGGTTACCATCAAACTCATAGTAACCTTCATTCTCAAAGGAATTCTTTAACTCTCTTGGATCAATATTTTTAAGTAGTTTAATTATCCTTGAAGCGTTATCGCCAAAATCAGTTTTAATTACGTCCTCTAAGGGTTTTACAATGACTTTTTCGACGATGCGGGGCTCCTTATATCTCTTAAAAACAGTTAAATCGACCTTACTGTGTTCCATGTGTCGCTTTAAATCGTAATCTGTTCTATACGCGTGTCCAGCAACCTCCACCCATCCAAAACGTTCAAGATAAACTTCGTGATCAAAGGTTTGCTTAGAATAATGGGCTTTTTCCCAAGGCATTTGTTCTTTAAATCTCTGTCTTTCCCATGGAATACCTAAACTGGAAAGGAAATATTTTGAAATTACCATAAAATAAGCTTGCCATTCAGCAGAAATATAACCTTTTTCAACAGCTTCCCGAGCGGTTACAACTAAAGGTTTCTCTTCATTTCTCGCCCGCATCTCGGCGGTTATTAACTGTAACTCTTCATCTTCAACTTCGCTTAATCTAGGACAGGAAAGATCTTCTGGGTCAACAAATACTTCAACTTCCATGATAGTGAACTCTCTTAGACGAATCAATCCCTTTCTAGGACTAATCTCATTTCTTAAAACTTTACCAATTTGAGCGATCCCTAGGGGCAGTTTCTCTCGCATTGCCGTAAATACCCTTTTAAATTCAACAAACATACCTTGAGCGGCCTCAGGTCGCGCATACCCCCTGTTTTCGCTGTATGGGCCGATGGTAGTCTTAAACATCAAATTGAACATATTGACCTGGCCAAGCTGACCTTTACACTCCGGGCATCTGATATTCTTTTTCTTAATAATTTCTTCGATTTCTTTTGGACTTAGCCCTTCTACAACCATGCCAGTTGCTTCTTCAACAATGTGATCCGCTCTAAATTTCCTTTTACAATTCAGGCATTCAACAATAGGGTCTGTGAAGTGATCTAAATGCCCACTAGCCTTAAAAACCACTTCAGGCATGATAACTGGGCTTTCAATTTCAACAAACCCTTGCTTATATACAAACCATTCTCTCCACTTTTCCTCTATTCTGTGTTTCAATTCGGTTCCAAGGGGACCGTAGGTAACAAACCCACTAACACCACCGTATATCTCGAAGCTAGACCAAAGAAACCCTCTTCGCTTAAGAAGCTCTATAATTTTTTCATAAATATCCATTTTTGACATTCCCTTCACTACCTTTGGAAATCAACTGTTTAAAAATGATTATTTACGATTAAAGTAAAACTTGTATGAATCCAATTTATCTGGCCTTTACTTTTTTGATTAAGGGCGGTCTTGCCTTATATAATATTCTATGGCCGCAATATGGGCATCGTACTCCTGGTAGGGCTTTTAAATCTTCTGCAGTCATTTCCCGTCCACATTTTGCACAAACATAAGGCATTATATGATCCTCCAATCATGAGAAGTTCCTTCTCTTTTGTTTAGTACCCTAGGTTACTTAAACTCTTCGGCAAAGATATATGTAGCAAAGCTGCCCATAATGTACATAAATCTCAATTTAATCTGAAACTTCTTCTGCCTCTACTAACCTATCCGAAATGACGCGTGTAACCCTAACCTTAAGTTTTCTACCAATTTTATTTCCAGCGTTTTTAACAACTACTACAGGGCCTTCAGAAATTACGTATCCAATACCATCATTTCTTCTCGCTCTGAAAGGCTCAGCCACAATAACACTAAGTACTTTACCGATTAACCTAAATTTCACTTCTTTATTTATCTTTTCTACCTCATTAACCACCTTTCTACTCAAAGGATCCTTAATAGCTGGAGAAGGAGTGGGAAAATCTCCAAAAGCAGAAAAGGGAAGAGGTCTAAACCTATAAATGGTTATCTTTTCGACATATTTCTTCACTTTACGTACAATATCAATTGTTGCATTGACCGTCTCTTCAGACTGACCAGGCAATCCATGAATAAGGTAAACGTAAGGTCTTAAACCATATTTTTTAGCTATTTTAACAGCATTTAATACTTCTCCTGGAGTTGATGGTCTACCAATTAGCTTACAATGTAACTCTGACCCAGTTTCACAACCTATATGAATAGTGGTACCCGGAAGATATTTAGATATAATCTCTGCTGCTTTTTCGTCAAAAAGATTAGGTTTCACATTCTCAACGGACACGTACACCTCCCCACTAGCGACTTCAGGGATTTTTATGATCTCTGAAAGTAAATATTCAATAGCTTCGTAATTCGGTGGCGGGTATCTAGGATCCGTTAGAGGATCAGGATATACAAGCTCATCACGTTGATAATCCAAAAAATCTGATGCGCCAAGAACAATTCTCTTGACGCCCATATTAATAAGTGACTTTATTTCTTTAACAATAGTTTTGCAACCTCTGCTTCGGGAAGGACCGAAAAGAGAAGGTACGGAACAATATCCGCAACCTGGAGGAATATTTTGAGGACAAAAATGTCTTTGTGAGAGACTTCCGCTAAAGCAATTGCCACAATTTGTGCATTTTCTTCCGTCTGGCAACGTTATTTTTGTCCTATAAAAGTTGGAACACCCTCTGACACATTCAACATAGACCCTGCAAGCCCAAAAAGTCGGATAATCTCTAATTCTTTCAACAGAAGGAAAAAAGGCGTTTAACTTCTCCTTAGGCAAAATGGAACGTAAAGGATTAACACGAATATTATCTCCGTTAAACCAAGCTATACCCCTAATACTTTTTAGCGCGTGTGGCTCGGGGATAATTCCATCGGCCAACCCGTTCTTTAAAAGTTCCATTAATGTCTCTTCACCTTCTCCTATGACTGCGATTGAACATTTTGTTTTTGAAATCAGGGTATACGGATCAGATGCCACTGGACCACCCACAATAACAGGAGGACTATCAGTAGTCTTGGCTTTCCTCCACTTTGAAATAACTTTTATAATGCACGGCAAATCCATGCTCATTCCGCTTACAAACATTATATCAAAATTATTTACAAAATCTGTTTTCCTCGTAAGAAAATGTTCTGCTAAAACTATTTTGCAACTCAAACCGCTACGTTCTAGGACTCCAGCGATACTTCTTGGGCCAGCACCTATAACATCTCTTGAAAACTTTCTATATCCTTTTTCTGCGCCTAAAGCGTCAACAATGATCGCATTCATAGAACTCCTTCCAGACCTTAAGAGCCATTCAGTTATGAACAAGTCTACATATTCAAAATATTAATTAAGAAATTTAAGAATAATACCATCCAACTAGACAATATACGTAAAATGGTTCACTCACCAATTAATAAAAAATAAATAGTGCATTAAAGATAAATAACCCACAAGTTAAAGGAACATATAAAGGAAAGGAGGCGCAAAAACATATCCTTAGAAAGATGTCCGATCTGTGGTTTGCCAAAAGATATCTGCCAATGTGAAGTAATAGCTAAAGAAGAACAAAGAATAAAAATTCGTGTGGAAAAAAGAAAGTGGGGAAGAGAAGTAACAATAATAGAAGGAATAAATGAAAAAGACGTGGATCTTCACCAACTTGCTACAAAGTTAAAACATAAACTCGCATGTGGCGGAACAGCCAAAAACGGAAAAATAGAACTACAAGGAGATCATAGAGAAAGAGTAAAAGCACTACTTATTCAAGAAGGATTTTCAGAAGACAACATAGACATTACCTAGGCCACTAAACCTATTTATCCTCCAAACAACGATTTCCCACTTTATCCTAAATTTATATGTCTCATATTATAGTTTATTTTCCAAATAATGTTCATAATCATTTGATAATCCATAAATAAATAAAGATAGAATTAGGATTTATGGTTCTATTTTTATGTCAAGTTGTTTTATCAATTCTTTGTATCTGTTACGCACCGTTACCTCTGTTACATGAGCTATCTCTGCTATTTCTCGTTGCGTTCTTCTTTCTCCCTCAACAATTCCAGCAATATATATTGCTGCCGCTGCTAGGCCCGTAGGATCCTTACCAGCAGTTAACCCAAGCTCACGAGCACGTCTTACAATATCTATGGCCAATCTCAAAACTTTGCCAGATAAGTTTAATTCCTCGCCGAATCTACCGACAAAAACTACTGGATCACAACCCGGAACATTTACATCCAATCTACGCAGTAACAACCGGTAACATCGCCCCAGCTCTTTTTTGTTTACTCTACTTTCCTTACTGATCTCATCTAAAGTTCTAGGTACTCCATGTAACCTACATGCAGCATAAACACTTGCAGCAATCATAGCTTCAATACTACGACCCCTAATCATGCCCCCTATAACAGCCCCTCTATATAGTAATGCAGCTTCATCTTTAACCGGCTTGGGTAATTGAAGTTGCGATGTTAATCGATCAAGTTCAGCCAAAGCAAAAGTAAGGTTACGGTCTATACTGTTATGGACTCTCGTTCTTATTTGCCATTTCCTTAATCTGTATATTTGAGCTCTTCTTACAGGACTCAATTTTCTCCCAAGGGCATCTCTATCACGCCAATCAATTACCGTGGACAATCCCTTATCATGTATGGTCGGCGTCATAGGTCCTCCAGTTCTTGCACGTTTCTCCCTTTCCTCCGCTGTAAATGCCCTCCATTCAGGCCCAGGGTCCACTATATGTTCCCTAACAACTAGTCCGCATCGTGCGCATATTAACTCTCCTCGAGTTGAATCCAAAAACAGTTCTCGACTACCGCATTCCGGACATAAGTCAACTGTTTCAAAAAATTCCCGTGCAAATTTTTTAGCATCTTTTTTAGCCACAATATCCCTCCAAATCTTAACAAGTAAATTTTGAAAATCACAAAACATATCACAGTGTTATAACTCGGCTACACTTTAGAGACGTGACTGAAAGAATTCCTATGTCGTTCATTATTTAAGATTACCGATAAATTTTTAAGCAAAAAGCAAGTTTCATTTAAAAACTTTACGGAGCATAACAAGAAACTGTACAAACTTATGGATCAGAACTCACTATTATAAAAACAAACCCATTACGTCGAATTTCTGAAATATTAAAGACCGTATCCGTATTCTTTTTTAAGCCAGTCAACATATAAAGCTATTCCTTCCCTTATGGGAACTTCTGGCTTCCAACCCAACGCCTTTATCCTAGATATATCAAGTAACATTAAAGGAACGTCACCAGGCCAACCTCGATCTCCACCAGTATATTTAATTTTTACATTTTTTAGCCCCAATCTTTCAATAACAATCTTAGCTATCTCATTGACAGTTATCCAATCATCAGACCCGACGTTAAAAACATCAAAACCTTTTTGATGCCTTTCAACAGCCAATATGCTTGCCTTAACGCAATCTGAAATGTAAAGATAAGACTTTTTTTGTCTTCCATTACCTAAAATTTCAAGCTCATGAGGATTTCTTTTAAGCTTCATAAAGAAGTCGTAAATAACGCCATGACTCGACCTAGGCCCAATAATGTTTGCATATCTTAGCGATATAGCGTTTAACCCGTAAAAGCCACAATAAGCCGAAATATAAGCTTCACAGGCTGCTTTAGACGCGCCGTAAACGCTTATTGGTCTTGGAGGATAACTCTCCGGCGTTGGAATTACGCTAGCTTCCCCGTATAAAGTTCCTCCACTCGAAGCAAAAACCATGTTTTTAACGTCGTTAAGACGCATAGCCTCAAGCACATTAAAAGTTCCTTTAACATTTATTTCAAAGTCTATCTCAGGTTTTTCAACACTTAATCGAACATCAGGGTTAGCAGCATAATGAAAAACTACATCTACATCTTTAAGTAGCGAATTAAGTAAATCAAAATTTCTTATGTCGCCCTTTACAAATTTAAAGTTGTCCTTCGATAGATGAGTCCTAATATTCTTTATGTCCGAAGAAGATAGATTATCTAGAACAATTAGCTCATTTTTTCGTTTAATTAACTCGTCGACTATATGACTTCCAATGAATCCGGCGCCACCCGTGATTAGAATTCTTCGCTCTGTTATCTTCATAGCTCTTCCCCTTTTGTCGATGTTGTAACTTCACATCCATCTTCAGTCACAATTATTGTGTGTTCTGCTTGCGCAACCATACTTTCTCTTTCGTCTGCGAGGACGTGGTATTTGTAAAGAATACCTTTACTCGTTAATTCTCTTATTGCAAGTTTTATCGCAGGGATTTCTTTAACTAACCATCGTTCAGCGAAAGGTAAGCCCTTAAATCTTTCACTAGCAATTTTTAAAAGCTTCCTAGAACTTAGTAATCTTACAGGTATTCTCACTGGCAATACACGGTAAATATAGGCATAAGGTTTTTCATGAACGGTTCCAGATCCTGTGGATGCGAAAGTTTCAACAGCATAAACTTCTCCAACCTCTATAGTTTCTCCATGCGGCAATGCGATATTTGGAATAATTTTTGCACCGTGAAGAGAGTATTCATCCAATAAGTGACCTGAAAGGTCTCTAATTGGTTTATAACCATATTCCTTTATTTTCTCGTGGATTAACTTGCCAATTTCATTTGTCTTGACTCCAGCTTTAATGTTCTCGATAGCAACCCTAAGGGCTTCCTCTGCAGCTTCTTTAAGTTTTTCAAAGCCAGAGTTCAAGTCAAACGTAATCGCTGTATCAGCTATGAACCCATCTATATGCACGCCAAAATCAACCTTAACAATACTATTATCCTCAAGAACCGTTTCATCATTTGGTGGAGACGTATAATGAGCAGCAATATTATTTATAGACACATTACATGGAAAAGCTGGACTACCACCAAGTTCTTTTATAAGAGTTTCTACGCGATTACAAATTTCAATTACAGGCGTTCCAACCTTAACAAGCTTATTAAGTTTTTTTCGTATTCTGGCTGCTATATGCCCAGCCTTACGATGCTTTTCAATTTTCTCCTTTTCTTCAACCTCTTCTTCCTTTTCACTCGTCTCAACCACTTTTTCACACCTTTTAAAGTCATAGCAATTGTAAAACAATAGGTATAAACCTTTTATACTCAACCTAAAGCGAATAATCGTTAGGCTTTGAAACTACGGTATTAGGAGACGTATAAAAAGTTTATGAATGACATTTGTTAACACACTATCATCCATAGCAAAAATCTTTTTACACTTACTACATAATTTTAGAATTAAATACGGGGCGAGTATTATGTCGAGTAAAGTGGGGCAAATAAAACAAATACTTCAACTTTTAGAAATAAATACACCGGGGATCGAAGCCAGCGCCATAGTATCTCTTCAGGGCCTTCCAATAGTTTCTGCGATGCCAGCAGGAGTAAATGACGATGTTGTTGCAGCGATGACAGCCGCTGTACTTAGTGTGGGCGAGAAAGCTCTACAAGAGCTTCAAAAAGGAAAACTTGTAAAAATATTAATTGAGGGGGAGAAGGGATACATAATAATGACAACTGTAGGTCAAAACGCTATATTAACGGTTTTAGCTAAACATTCATCAAATTTAGGACTAATTTTTCTTACAATGAAACAAACAGCCCAAAAAATAGCGGCTCTTTTAACAGATTAAGCTAAAAACCCTAACAATTTTACACGTAATCTCAATAAATCGCTTAACTCACGTGCATAGCTGTATTTTTGAATATTTTAACGAATAAATTTGGGTTCAGACCGCCCATCGTCCACATCCACTCGTCAGTACTGCAATGGGTCATCATCACCGTGTGATAGTTTAGTCTTCTTCTTAATATAAAACTTAAGTTTGTAATAACTGATCGTCTTCCATAAAGTACGTTTATAGCAATTTAATCAAGTGGAAAATTAAAAATCGTGTTTTCACATTTTCGAAGTGAAATGACAAACCTTAATATGAAGATTGTCATCAAGTAATTCATTTTAAGTATAACCTGCTGTTTAAAAAACACTAGCTCAATTCTTAATACTACGCTTTTGGCATGTGAACATTGGGTTTATGAGTTTTGAATTATATTTCTTCTAGGAGAGTTTTCTTTACAAGGACAGAAAGCTTTTCATCTCTTTCTTCCTCTAGGTTTATGGATCTTTGTTTTTCCCAGAGTTCTCTTTTTAATAAATCTCTAATTGCAACGCGTATAGCTTCACTTCTATTTGGGTAGAAACCTGTTTTAACGAGTTCTTCTATTCCTTCTAGATAAACCTCTGGTAACTTTACCGAAATTAGCTTCATTCTCATATTTAAATCACCAGGATTTGAATGATAAATTTCAATATAAAACTTTTAGTAAAATCGTGGTTATCGTTAGGGTTTAAAGGCGCCATTTTCAAGAGAAATCTTTAAGTTTAAAATCAAATATCTACAATTGAATTAATTCTCTTGAAACATCAAAGTTTAGGAGAAGTCGAATTATGGAAATTTTAAAGAGGAAAATTCTCGACATTGATGTTAAGAGCCTTAGAAAACCAGTATGTCTACAAGGGATGCCTGGGATAGCATTGGCTGGGAAAACGGCTATAGACCATATTATTAAGTTTTCTAAGGCTAAAAAATTCATGGAAGTAGGTTATGCAGATTTTCCACCTAATGTGGTTGTAGAAGGAGATGGAAAAGTCAGGACAGCGCAATGTGAATTCTACATATGGAGAAATAATCATATCGACAGAGATTTTATCCTTTTAACAAGTGATTGGCAACCCACAACAATCACGGGCATGAACGAATTATCAGCATATATAACCGATGTTTTAAACGAATTAAGAGTAGAAATGGTAGTGGCGCTCGCCGCATCGCCTGTTAGTATGCCTAAAAGGAACCCAAAGGTCTTCCTAACTGCGACATCAGAAGAAGTTATTAAACTCCTTAGGTCGAAGGATAAAAACCTAGTACTCCTCACGGATGGGGTAATTACTGGAATGAATGGATTAGTCCCAGTGTTAGCAAAGATTTTTTACGGAATAGAAGGAGCAATACTTCTTGGGGAGGCTGCCCAAAGAGTGGATAGATGGCTTGCTATCTCTAAGGATCCATCAGCATCTAAAGCATTAGTTGAATCTTTAAATAGAATATTCGACCTACATATCGATACTTCTCCACTGGATGAAGAAATAGAGAAGATGTTCAAATTGCTTCATGAAATAAAAGAAAGAGCAGTAAAAAGAGTTGAAGCAGTTAAAAAAGGGGAGAAAAGAGAACCTGAGTATATAGGTTAAGCTGTAGAGGATTCAGATATGTGCAACGAGGAAAACTTAAAATATATCTCGAATAGTGTTAAAGAGAATATATTAAGAGCAGTTCGTGAAAAACTACAACATCTAAAAATAGAAGATGCCATTCTAGACGAATTAAAAAGTGTAGCTAAGGAAGTATTTGAGAAAAGACTCGCAACAGCGATAAATGATATAGATTTCCCGTTACTCCTAAAAACAGTTCTTAGAGAAATATTAGAGCCTATTATATTAAGGTCGATCGAGGATGCGATCAATGACAAATTATTTATTTTAAAACTAATAGATAAAAGCAGAAAGAGCAGCGAACTTTAATATTTAAGATGATGTAAATCCGGTTCGCTGAGACAATGGTCGATGAAGACTTTCTACCACTGATTAGTAGTACAGACCTTTACACAAGATAAAAAGACAAAATATTAAGAAAGTATTAGCATTTTGAGGAAATAAACAATTAATCCTGCTATAAAGATAAGAAAAGTCCTACGGAATGTGGAAAGTTCCCCGAGACTTTTTAGTTAAACTTTTAAGGTATGTTATGATAATATAGTGACGGAGGTTACTACTTGCGAACATCGCAACTCTTTGAACAACATCTAACAATTAGAAGATGTTGGGCTATAATTCTAATAATACTATTTATGTTTCCATCAGGTTTCTGTGTATTGACAACAGACTTTGGAAAGACACTTTCAACTAAACAGTCTCAGGAACCGTACGAAGAGATACCGCCCTATACTCCTTCTTCTTTCCCATCTGGTTCACTTCCAACAAGTGGCAGTTGGAGCCAAGAATTTTTTGAGAATGTGTCACTACCAGAAAATGTATCGCTTGAAGACGTTGATTGGCTTTCACTTTTAACCTACGAAGGAATAGCAGATCTAGAAAAAGTATTATTTACTGTTTCTCCAGCAAATCCGCCTAGATACTGGCGAGTTACAACCTATGATAACTACACAGGTAGAATAGGCGACTCAGCAGGTAAATGGACACAAACAAATCAAACGACAACACCACTAGATTTACTTCCTTCTCCTAACCCACTTAACTATACCATAACGATGAATATAGATTATGATGCTATTTTTACGCGATATCTTCCAGTACTTTGGCCACAACCTTTAATATTAGATGGATCCCTTGAAGTAGGCGTAGAACCCTTAAGCTACGAGTTTCTTCTCGATTCTTACCAAGATGTTATTTTTAATGCAACTTTTAAGGATTCCGGGTCAACAACTCTAAAATATATGGTTTCATATGCTTTCGTTAATTTAACACAAATTAGACTTAAAGCTTTGCCCCCAAATTATACTCCTCAAGAAATTAAAAATATATATGGAGACGGAAACATTCCACCTTTATCGCAATATGTGTATGATTTTGCTAGCCAATTCGAAGGGAAAGGTGAAAATACATTTGAAACCGCGTTAATAGTTTTACGATATTTTCAGGTTAATTTTGATTACGACTATGATATGTGGTTTTGGACATCAAGAAGTAGTTCTGGGCCATCTCAAGATCAGGACTGGGTTGAGTGGTTTCTCCAGAGGCGTAAAGGAATATCTATACATTTTGCAACAGCTTACATTATAACGCTTAGAATATTGGGAATATCTGCAAGATTAGTTTTCGGTTTCCTGCCGGGAGAAGAAAGTCAGGGTAGTAGAATCGTAAAAAACAAACATTTACATTTCTGGGCAGAGGTTTGGGTACCAATAAAAACAGATAGCGGCGTTGATGGTGTTTGGGTTGCATTTGATCCATCTCCTCCAGGATATTTAGAGGCACTAAACACCGAAAGGGATCAATTCGTAATAAATCCGAGGTACACTTTAACTATTACATCATCTCATGAAAATGTCACAAGAGGTGTGTCAGTAAATTTAACTGCGACTCTGCTTAGTGATGGAGAACCTTTACCCTATGAAACAATAACTTTTACTGACATATATGATTCTCTAACGTTAAATGGTGCAACAAGTATAACAAACGAAAGCGGAGTTGCAACTCTAACTTTTAATTTCACAGATGTTTCTCTTATAGGTTTCCATGTAATCGTAGCAAACTGGAAATTGTTAAACAACCAAACTACGATAATCTTAGCAGGCAACACTACTATCACAGTTACTGTTACACCAGATGAGGTTGCAAGGGCTGAAGTAGCGCGAATAAGTGGAGTTTTATCTGACGCTAAAAATGGACGGGGCTTTCCAAATCAAGAAATAACAATTATTTGGGAAGGAAAAAACTTTAGTGCAGTTTTCCATACAACAACTAAGTCAGATGGTGGTTTTAGTTCCAGCTACACTGTGCCCCTTAGCCACCCACTAGGTAATGCTACGGTTTATGCAATTTATGACGGGATTTCTTCACTAATATCTTCATCATCTAATACTACAAATGTAACCGTTGTTGCAAAAGTCAAATTTACGGTCTCTGTAACTCCAAATGAGGTTAGAAGAAACGAGACGATAGTTGTTGAAGGGTTTTTACTGCTTGATAATAACACTCCCCTTTCTTACGAAAATGTCACTGTCTACTGGGAAAATTCGACAGAGGAGGACGGTGGGAGGACATATATTCTCGAAATCGTTAAAACTGACGAAAACGGGTACTATAATTTTACCGCAACAATTCCAGCAAATCACTCTCTAGGTTTTTCGTATATCTTCTTCGGTTATAATTCAACAATCAGGTACATAAGAAGTGGCAATTCAACAAAATCGCAAATCCTAATTTACGAACGTGTGTTTGTCTATGTTAATGTTTCTTTAACCAGAGTTGGACGCAGCAATTCTCTTACCATATTTGGGAACATAACTGGCGAAGATTACAATGAACCAATAGAGGGTGCAACAATACGGATATTATTTAACAATACAGGTATCGGAGTCACTAATGTGACTAACATGCAGGGGCAATTCACTGCCACATTTAATATCCCACCTGACCTTGAAGTCGGAGTGTATGTTGTTCGCGTTACCGTTAGTAGTCCTTCATGGTTTAAAGGTAGCGGTGAGTATGCTTACATCATCATCTACGGTTTTTCAAGCATAAGCGTGGAAGGATCACCACTCTACGTACTACCCGGCGAACAACTAAATGTTACAGGAATCATTATCGATGAAAGAGGCGATCCCATTCAGAACGCAGAAATACAAGTAATATTCAACAAGACGCTTTTAGCTACTTTAACAAGCAATGAACAGGGAAGTTTCGAGGGAAATGTAACAATTCCAGACGTTCCTGCACCAAACTTAACGATAACATTTCTATACGAGGAAACCGACTTCTATAACGCATCGACTACAAGTATTAATGTATTCGTCTTTAAGAACGCGACCATCACAGTGGTTGTAAACAACACCGATTATCTTGAAGCTTACCCTGGAGAGGGCTTGATAATTACCGGGAACGTCGTGGATGAACGTGGCCGATATATCATAGATAGGGAAGTCAAATTGTACGTAAACGAAACACCTTATTTAATTTACTTAGATGAGGAAGGAAACTTTACCGTATTTTACACGCTTCCAAAAGATGTAAACCCAGGTAATATAACAATATATGCTACACTTAAGGCAAAAACCCAATTCAAATCAAATGAGGTTATTGTATTAGTTAAGGTGAGGCAAAAAATGTGGAAAATAAATGTACCAGTACAACTACTTTACATAATAGTTGTGGTGGCATTTGCACTAAGCTCAACTTTTCTATTCTTCAAAAAGTTCTGGAAAGGATTTAGACGGCAGAAAAAACCGGAAATCGACATCTCGTCGCCAATAATGACAATAAACGATTACGTGAGACAAGCAAAATTCAGAGAAGCAATAATCGAAGCATATAATTTATTTGAAAAAATTCTCAGAGCTTACTTCAACGTTGAACGCCCAGGTTCCCTGACACCTAGAGAATTTGCAATAAACGCTGTAAAAGAATACAGGTTAAATCCCGATGCTACGTATCTTCTGATTAAAATGTACGAAAAAGCAAGATTCAGTCATCACGAGGTTGGACTTGAAGACTATAACAGTTTTGTTAAAGCCTTTTCCACAATTTATAGACAAGTAACAGGGAGAGCGCTAGAACTTGCCCAAAAGTAAAACGACAACGTTAATTGTATTCACAATAATATTTATCCTGTCGTGGCTACCTATAGCTCTATCTGTACTTAGTAAGGAACCTTCTCCTCCATCGTTTTCAATTTATAATACAGATTGGGATGGTTGTTCAAAGTTTAGAGAACTTATTGAGAATGAAGGATTCCACGTGAAAACATTGATATCGTCCTTAAGTATGATAAATAGAATTGAACAACCAGCAGTCCTAGTAATAATTGGCCCATCAAAATATTATAGCCCAAGCGAAATTATACCAAACCTACTGCTGTTTCTACAGCGCGGTGGAGGAATTTTAATAGCTGATGACTTTGGAAGTGGCAACACCATTCTCCAAATCCTCTTTCAATTTCAAATAAAATTTTCGGACAAAATTTTAATGGATGCTGGCTCCTATGATAAAAATCCTGTTTTACCGATAATCACCAATTTTATGCCCCATCCAATAACTAGTGGTGTAAATTCAATTATATTAAATCATGCAAGTGCTATAGTTGGACCAAATGACACATCATTGATACTTTTACCACCAGTCGCTACTACAACACGTTTTAGCTGGCTTGATGCTGATCATGATTATGAATATGATACAGGCGAACAGGTAGGACCATTTACAGTGGCTACAGCGTTCGAAGCCTTAAATGGCAGTATAGTCATCCTAAGTGATGCCAGCATCTTCATAAACGATATGATAGAAAGAGCAGATAATGCAAAATTTGCGTTAAACATAATAAATTGGCTTTCCAATTACAATAAAAGTGCAACAATAGTATTTGATGAAAGTCACCTAGCATGGAGCATCTCTTCATCAACCGTCTATTTTGGTACGATTATTGGGTACGTTGCTTGGCTTTCGGCTATACCGTACCTCTCATTAATCCTTCCGTTTTTCATGGTATTTACGGTTAAAAAATGGATACCAGTAACAAAGGAAAGTAGGAAGTTCACCCCACTCAAAATATTCAGAAAAAGGGGAAGAACTGCGTTTTTATCAAAAATTAAGGAATATAAAACTTACGGATTTTACGATAAAGCTCTGAAAATACTATATAATAGATTTAAACGAATCGTTAGCGAAGAATTAAAGTTTAGGCTGGGATTTTCATTGGATAAATTCTTGGAACAAATTTCCAAACACCGTCCTGATTTAGATACTCGTAAAATTAGAAAAATACTTTTAAGCTTCGAGAAAATTGAAAAAGGAAAGCTTAAAGTAACCTCACGCGACCAGTTTTTGAAACTTTTCTTTCAACTTAAGAAAATAGAAGAAGAGGTGGAAAAGATTGGAGGAAAAAGGCCTTGAAATATCCATAAGAGACATTAGAAGCATAGTTCAAAAAGTATTGTCAGAAGTCGGTAAAGTTATAGTTGGAAAACTAGACATTTTGCAAAACATTTTCATAGCGCTACTTGCAGACGGACACGTTTTACTTGAAGGGGTGCCAGGCGTAGCAAAAACTGCAATGGCTAAAGCCTTTTCTGATGCATTAGGTTGCGAATTCAAGAGAATACAATTTACTCCAGACTTGCTACCAGCAGACATAGTTGGCACAAATGTTTACGATCAAAAATCCGGCAGATTCTACTTAAGAAAGGGTCCCATCTTCGCCAACATTGTTTTGGCTGACGAGATAAATCGTGCTCCTCCAAAAACCCAGTCTGCACTTCTTGAATGTATGCAAGAGAGACAGGTAACAATTGAAGGTGAAACTTACTATTTACCGAAGCCCTTCATGGTCCTAGCAACCCAAAATCCTATCGAACTTGAAGGCACATATCCTCTTCCAGAAGCTCAAGTCGACAGATTCTTCTTCAAACTACTTGTAGATTATCCTAACCCAGAGGAAGAACTCGAAATCCTAAAGAGAAAAAATGAGCCAGAGGAGGTCACAGTCGAAAAAATTACTTCACCACAAATGGTGGTAGCCATGCAAGAAGCTGTTAGAAAGGTTTACGTCGACGAATCACTGTTTGAATACATAAAAAACATAGTCTTAAAGACGCGTAACCATCCACAAATACTTTTAGGTGCAAGCACTAGAGCATCTATCGTCCTCCTTTGTGCAGCTAAAGCAAGAGCAGCTATACTTGGACGAGATTTTGTTATACCTGACGATATTAAATCACTGGTCTTCCCGGTTTTAAACCATAGAATAATACTAAAACCAGAAGCAGAGCTCGAGGGAATATCCTCGGATCGAATTATAAACGAAATACTTGAGGAAGTTGAAGTTCCTGTTTAATTTTAATGGAAAAACGGTGATTTCATGCTTACAAGAAGAGGTTTATCAGTAATTCTCATAGGTGTATTCTTTCTTACGTCGGGTTTCTCTCTCATAAGCTATTTGCTATCAATTCTAGGCATCTTCTTATTATCCAGTGTTGTTGTAACTTTTCCCCTTTTTAAGTCAAGTGCAACATTGGGAAAAATAACAGTTACGCGTAAAATAAATAAAAAGAAGGTCTTTGCTTATGACTACGTATATGTGAAGGTTACGCTCACAAATAAAGGTTATCAGACGATCGATTACCTTGAAATATACGATGTATACCCTGAGACTTTTGACCTTGTAGTGGGCACAAATCATTTAATAACCAGACTTGATCCTGGGAAGAAATTCATCTTTTCTTATGTACTGTTACCTAAATTACGAGGAGAATATAAATTAGGCCCTTGCAAACTTATAGTTCAAGACAAATTAAAGTTCTTTTCTATAGTGAGAACGGTTACCGCTGTTACTAATATTATAGTTTATCCGCCCTATGAAGATATTAAAAGAATGGAAATAATGGCTAAAAAAAGAGTACTGGGAAAACTTTTCGGCGTTCATAGGACAAGAGAAAGAGGGATAGGCACAGAGTTTGCCAGTATTAGACAATATAATGTAGGTGATGAGTATCGAAGAATAGATTGGAAAGCATCTGCAAGAATGGGTAAATTAATGATCAGGGAGTTTGAAACAGAAAGAAACATGAAGATAATCATTTTGCTCGATGCAAGCTACTCAATGGCAGCTGGACCAGTAGAGACAAGCAAATTAGAATTTTCCATTCGAGCAGCATCAATCTTAGCCAAATTTGCATTAGAAAGGAAGGATGAGGTAGGTTTATGCGTTTTCTCAAGCGATGTACATGAGTTTATTGAGCCTAAATCAAGCGAAAGACATTTCTATAGAATACTGGATGCACTGGCTAGAGTAAAGGCCAAGGGAGGAACAAATTTCCTTAAAGCAATTGACTTAATAACTAAAAAATTCAGAAAGAAAGCGTATCTTATTATTATATCCGATTTAGAAGAAGTTGGAAGCCGCGTTCTGGACGCAATTAAATTTGCGAAAGCAAGAGGATATGAAATACTAATAATATCTCCCTTCGGACCTTGGTTTGAAATAGGGGAAAGAGCTTTATCACCTGTGGATAAAGCGTTAGCTGAAGCAATTTCAATAGAACTTTGGGAAGAAAGAAGGGAGATCATTAGGAACATAAAAAGACTCGATGTGGATGTAATGACAGTTGGTCCAGATGATATTATACCAACGCTAATTTCAGAGTATATAAAGGCTAAGAAACGGGGGATTGCACAATTTTAGCCTGGATGTGATATACATGAAAATCACTAAAGTCATGAGAACAATTTCAGCGTTAATCCTTATTTACTCAGTATACTTAATTTTAAAAGATTCCCCTAGTGACATATGGGACCTAAATTACGCTTACACATGTTTAACATTTATACAAACCTTAATACTCTCTTACTTACACATGTTTCTTCTTTATCTCTCTCTTCTTCCCTTATTTTTAATAAATACTCTTATTCGAGAACCATCAGATGTGCTTCGCTTGAGTCAACTTTTCATCGACGAGTATCTCCGAATGGTATTAAACGTACCAGTATCACAAAGCAGCATTGGCTTTGGGATGCTAGTAAAACCGATGTATATCTTTCTAACACAAATAATAATTTTCTTAATGTTTATTACTCTTATATTATTTATATTTAAATGCGATTTTTCCAATGCCCTTAAAACTATGCTCTTTGAAGGGGCTATTCTTTTCCTTTATAAACTTGGCGAGTTTTTAAATCTAATTGCTCCCATATGGCAAGAATCGTTCTTATCTTCGGAGTCTATAATAGATTTCGCTACAAACCCCCCTATACTTACTGTCCTCGTAATCTATCTTTCATTTGACCTAGCTGTCCAAGCATCCTATGTACAAAGTGTTTTTTCCTTTAAAGTTAAAAAGCACCAAGTGTTGGAGGAGCAAAGGGAAGAAACTGGCACGGGAAAGGAGTCAAAAATCAGCTTTACAGCATCAATGGCTAGAAAATTCCTGACATCCGATGTTGTTCAATATTTACGCGAGATCGTAGAGAAAAGAACTTCTCGTAAACAACAGAGAACTGAGGGAGGCATAGACTCAACAAGACTTAAGGTATTTTTGGAAACACTCTCTCAGACGGATCCAGAAGCCAGAAGGTCATTGGAAGCTAAAATAACCCCCCCATCAGAGGCTAAAACCTTGCTTTCCATTCTACTAAGTACCCTGTACAGAATATTTATTATAACAGTATTGTCCTATATCATAATTCATCCATACTTACTTTTTTCCTTCTTTGGAACTCCAAAAACCATAGTCGAAAGTCTAGAGCTAACACAGCCAGAAGCAATACTTTTAGTTCTTCTCCCATTATTTCTAACAATAATATTAATAGGCTTGTTAATCCCTGCTAGAAAGGGTTAGTCTGCAGAAACATTTATAAAAAATTAACTATTTCAAATCTGGTTATACCCAATTGATGGAGATGCGTTTTAAATAGGAGGACTTGTTTGTGGATAAAATAATGAGCACAGGAAATTCAAAAGCTGCAAAACCATGGCGGTTTTTTCCCTCGCTCTTGGTATTTCATGGTTTTTCTGGATGTGGGTTATATTGCTGAATTGGAATTTTTTTACATTTCCTGCAATACTACTCGGTGCTTTTGGATTGTTTGGCCCAGCACTTGCAGAAGTTATCCTAATCTCTCGCACTCACGATAAAGAAGATTGGCAGGATTACTGGCGGCGCGTTTGACATCAGACGGATTGGTAAAAGACGGCATTTGGTTATCTGGCTCACATTTCCTGCGCTGAACACTCTTGCCCTTCTGTTAAGTGTCCTTACCGGCTCCCCGTGGCCAGAGTTTGAAACAGCCAGAAATCTGCTGTCCGAAGCCTGGAGAATTTTTCCTTTTGTCGTTTTTATCTTGCTCTATGGCCCATTACCAGAAGAGCTGGGCTGGCGTGGTTATGCTCTGGATGGGTTGCAGGCGAGGTATGATGCCCTTTCCTCAAGCCTTATCTTGGGCGTGGTATGGTCATTGTGGCATTTTCCTCTTTTCTTCATGAAAGGACAATGGCAGCACGATGTGTTAAAATTTGGCACATTGAATTTCTGGACGTTTATTTTTAGCCCAATCTTTCTTTCAATTCTATTCACCTGGATTTACAACAACACCAACCGCAGCACCTTGTCTGCTATCCTTTTCCATTTCATGTGCAATCTCAGTGGAAATTTCATTCCATTAACAGAGCAAGGCAGGCTATATAGTCTGATTTTGATTATTATCTTATCAATGGTAGTAACATTTATTTTTGGACCGAAAACTTTGACCCAGAATAGAAGAGGCTGCCAAATGAGATTAGCAGAGAAAGGGATCCTAAGGCGGTTTTTTGGTAAGGGGATTTATCCATCTCAAATATCCTTCTGGTTGGATTTACCTTTACGGAGACTTATTCTTTCTCCCAAAAAGCTTGCTGATAGGCTTCATCTCAAAGAAGATTTCAAGGTACTTGAGATAGGTCCTGGTTCCGGCTACTTCAGTGTTGAAGTTGCACGGCGCATCCCGCAGGGACATTTAGAATTGTTCGATATACAGCAAGAGATGCTTGAAAAAGCACATCATAAGATTGAGTCAGCAGGATTGCATAATATTGGATTTACTCAGGGAGATGCTGTTGCTCTTCCGTTTGATGAGAATGAATTTGATGTTGTTTTTCTCGTTGCAGTTTTGGGTGAAGTTTCAGATAAGGAAAGGTGTTTAGTTGCTATATACAGAATCTTAAAACCCTCAGGTCTGTTATCCATCACAGAACAGCCTGGGGATCCAGATTTCCTACCTTTGCCGGTTGTCCGTTCATTGGCTGAAAAGCAGGGGTTTGAATTCGTCGAGAGCTACGGCAGGAAAAAGAATTATACTGTGAACTTCAGAAAGCCTGGTCAAATGAGTAAGAGTAAAAAAGAGGAACAGATATGAGTAGAGAATCTTGGCGGGCTTTGCACTCCTTGGTTGCGAAGCAACCTTGCCCCTTGGGTTATATAACAGCGGATAAAAGGGAAATCAGAGATTCCCCCAAATCCCGACAAGTCGGGACTTCTTTTATCTGCAAAACGTTATACGCAATCGGCTTCGGGACGCCTGAAATGAAAAGATATGAAAAGATATAATAGAAGGAGATATAACTTATGTAAGGAGGTAAAAAATGGCAGACTTTCAAGCAAAGATGTTCAATAAAAAGGCTTCTGACCCCAAAAACAAACCGGACCAGATTATAGAAGCTATTGTATTAAGGCCCGGTCAAAGTATTGCAGATATTGGTCTAGGAGGGGGTTATTTCTCTCTGCGATTTGCCAAAATAGTTGGAGAAGAGAGAAGAGTTTATGCAGTTGATACAAAACCAGAATTTTTAGAGTATGTCAAAAATAGTGCCAAAGAAAAAGGATTGAATAATATACCAACGCTTGTATCAGGAGATAAATTAAATTTATCTGAAAAAAGCTTGGATTTGATATTCATGCGCAATGTTACCCATATACCAAATCGAGTAGAGTATTTTAAGAATCTAAAACGATTTTTAAAACCTGGTGGGAGAATTGCTATCATTGAGTATAAAAAAGGTAAAATTTCACTTTCCGTGGATTGTTTGGACACCACGTTCATAAGGAAACTATCGTTCAAGAGATGGAAGAGGCAGGTTATTTGCTGGAAAAGGAATCCAATTTTTTACCAGAACAACATTTTACAATTTATGCAGCGGAAAATGAGATCAAAAACAATCACAACTACAATACTTGCAATGTGTTACTTTCTTTATTGCGATTGTTTTGGTGTAACAAGAAGGAGGTGATTTAATGAATTTTAGGAA
>JAUQZC010000003.1 GCA_030587435.1 Candidatus Baldrarchaeota archaeon
CCACTCCAAATTTAATAGCTTCTATAGCTAAGTGATCTCCTTTTGTTAAAAGCCTTTTAAACTCTTTTAAAGTCAGAGGAATAACCTGAAACCCCGAAGGAACATCTAATAACTTAAGTCTCTCTACAGGTCCACCTGTGAAACTTTCAGATACAAGTAAAACGTCAACATCACTCCATAAATTAAAGTCACCCCTAGCATAGGAGCCTACGAGAATAGCTGTAACCTTAAATGGTAACTTTGAAACCCAGTTGGACGCTCCCTTAATTACATGTTCTCTCAGCTCTTTTCTCCTTTCAATAACTTCCATGACTCCTCCACCCAGCCAATAATTTCTTCCGCATATTTAATAGATTTCTCAGCGTCCTCCCTGGTGTAATATTCCTCTGGAATGCCTTCAGCCCAAGCATTGGGATACCTTGTTGGGACATAATATTTATCCAGCGTCTTAGCTGCTTGAATAAGGTTTTCTCGAACCACTAGATCTTTTGGAAGCTTTGTGAGAAGTCTTGACACACTATGCCCATATGCATGTAAGCCTAATCCATGAAGTAGGGCTTTGACAGCAAACTCAGCAGCCTGCTGAGCCTTAAAGCACGCCCAGTTATAATCGCCCCTATCGAGGTCCCCCTTCGCCGATCTCAGTGTCCCTTTAGATGATCTAATCCACCTAGCATATTCGTCCTCATCAAGCATTTAAAGACACCTTCCTCTTTAAACTCGTTGCAAAACTATTTAAGTCTTTGTTTGCGCTTGTAGCGTTTTCACGAGAAATATAGCAGCAAATTAATTATAAAATAAGTCAACAAGGTATCTTATACATTAGAACACATTTAGGAAGAAGAGAAAATCCACATACAGAGGTCTTAATTATTTTAACTGTGTTTCTACGTGTTGAAACTTATAAACAAACTTACTCACTTACACTTTTCTTTAATTATTGGGACGCTGCTATTTTCCTTTCTATTGCTCATAAGCTTTTTCCCTTGATTCTTTCCACTTTTTATAGTTTTCCGACAATATTATTCGTATTACTTGTTGTATCGTGTCTAAACCTCTTTTCTTCCTTTCTTCTTCCAACCACTCATAAATAGCTTTTGGTATTGATAACATAATCTTTGGCACTTCCTTCACCCAGCTCAACCTCCTTTAAAATGCTTTCTACTGCTTTATAAAGCATGTAATTACTTTTGATATCTTTTGGTATCAAAAGATATCTTTATATGTAACACCTTCCTGTTACATGATGACACATAACCGTAAACTATGGCAGGAGGTAAACGATTGAATCACATATTGCATGTAGAAAGAGAGAATAAAAATTCGGAACATGTTATGATTATAAAAACTGTGTTAACAAAGAACTTTAACAGCATAATTATCACTTTTGATAAGAAAAACATGTTATTTTATATTCAAATAGGAAATGAGCGGGTTTTAATGTACCCCTCTGAATTTGGAGAATTGATTGATATTCTTGAAACTGTTTATAAAACTGTTAGAAAGAGGTATCTTCCATTTAGAACAGATTCATAACTGTTGTTCTTTTAGTCTTTTTAGAATTTTGCCTCTCTCCACTAAGGCCCACATTGCTTTTGCTGCTTTTCCGGGTGTGGGAAAGTTGGGTATGTTGTTTTCTTCAAGTATTTTTATGGCTTCTTTCACAGGTTCGCCAGCCATCCAACAAGCTATAATGGGTTTATTGACACCTTGTTTATAGACGTCAACTACCGCTTTTGCTGGCTCTCTTGCATCAATCCATACAGGTGGCACGTGGACCACTATTATACCATCAATCCAATCTTCAGCAACCAACGTTTCCAATGTTTTTCTATATCTTTCGTAGCTTGCATCCGCAACTAGATCTATTGGGTTTTCTAAGCTGCAAACAGGTGGAAGAAATGATAGTTTCTTTTTCGTTTCTTCAGGTGTTGGTCGAATTTTTAATCCGAAGGCTTCACATGCATCTGTTAGCATTACTGCTGGTCCACCGCTATTGGTGATAATTGCGATTTTGTCTCCTTTTGCTGGTGGTTGGTGTAAAAGAACTTTTGAAACATCAAACATTTCGTCAAAATCCTCTACTGAAATTATTCCAGCTTGTTTAAAGGCTGCTTCATATATTTTTTCTTGTCCTGCTAAGCTTCCTGTATGTGATGCAACTGCTCTAGTCCCTGCTTCGGTTTTTCCAGCTTTGATTCCGATTAAAGGTTTTTTAAGGGATAGTTTTCTTGATGTTTTTATGAATCTTCTACCGTTTTTTACTGCTTCTATGTAAATAACGACAACTTTGCTGTTTTCATCTTCCATGAGATATTCTAGAATATCTGACTCATTTACATCACATGCATTCCCATAGCTGGCAAATATGCTTATGCCAAACTGCTCCTCTTTAGCTTTCATAAGAATTGCTCCACCGAGAGCTCCACTTTGAGAAACAAACGCAATAAAGCCTTTTGGAGGGCGGACCTCTATTGTTGGGAAAAGGTTTTGATGAGTATTTACTATTCCCGCGCAATTTGGACCTACAATTCTTATTCCATATTTCTTAGCTATGTTAACAATTTTATTTTCAAGTTCAACGTTTCCAACTTCGCTAAACCCTGCGGAGATTATAATGACTCCTTTTACGCCTTTCTCCCCGCATTGTTCTAGGACTTCAGGTACGATAGGAGCGGGTATAACAATTACTGCTAAATCTACTGTGTCTGGAACATCTTTTATTGTATGATAACATGTATGACCCATTAATTCTGTGATTTTTGGGTTTATAGGGTAGATTTTTTCTTGAAATCCTCCTTCCACTATGTTTCTAAAAATTTCAAAACCTATCTTACCGGGTCGATCGGATGCGCCAATAACTGCGACACTTTTAGCATTAAAAATAAAATCAAGCATTCACCTCACCAAACTAGAACATAAATAATGTGAAAGAAATAGGGAAATAAGGTTTGCTATTCTGTTTTTATTCCCTTTACTGGATGTTCTGAAATTATTCTCTTTAATTTGAACCCAGCTTCTTGAAGC
>JAUQZC010000012.1 GCA_030587435.1 Candidatus Baldrarchaeota archaeon
AGAGGAAAGATGCAAGGCTGATCGAGCTTATTCTCTCCTATATGGAGACTCCGCAATACTTGAGAAAGAGAATTTTCAAATTGAAGCCGGAACTGCGTTATGTGGGCGTTTTGCCTCCGCTACGAACTCCCCATCATCCAACAACCAGTCATTCTGGGGATTTAAAAATTGGAGAGTGCCGCGAAGGGATAGTAATTTCATCAAGCAGGAGAGGCTCAAAGGTCTATATTGGAGTTGAAAAGCCAGCATTCATAAGAGGAGTTAGACTTCCAGCCGGAAGGCGCGTAACGGTAAAAATTAAAGATTTAAAACGTGAAATTGAAGCAGTTTTGGTCGATAGAGAAGAGATAAAGGATTACTGGGGTTACAGAGTTGTTGTTTCGGAGAATAGTCTTGGCAAGATGCTGAAAAATTGGGATTTAATTATTGCAACTTCAAAGTATGGAGCCCCCTTCATGAAAGTTAAAAAGGGGCTCGTTCAAAGGTGGCTGAAAGCGAAAAGGAGAATTGTCCTTTTCGGTTCACCTTCAGCTGGATTATATGAAATCTTAGAGCTGGAAGGATTAAATCTCGAGGAAATCGCAGACTTTGTTGTGAACACCATACCTTTACAAGGAGTTGAGACTGTAAGAACCGAGGAGGCAATATTCGTAACTTTAGGCATACTCAATATTCTTCAAACCTAAATGCAAGATTTAATAGCAACTTCTTAATTTCGTTAGGAAAAGGTGAAAAATTGCAGTTTGGACACGCAGCCGCATCTCGTAAATATGCAATATATGTAGGTATTTTCCTGTTTATAATTACATTATCGTTTTGTTTTGAACATACACAGTCGATGATTCAGGAAGGTAAGAATGCTACAATTGCTATTATTAACCCTTTAACTGGAAATGAAAATTTCATTTTCTATAAGGGTGGATTATTTTGTGGTGCAAGCTTCAAGGCAAACGTCACAATTTTTAATGCAGAAAACTTAGAAAAATGTCAAATTCATTTAAAATACAACAGCACATTGCTAAAATGTATCAATATTACATTTCCTAAGGAAACCGTTTTTGACAACAGAACCAGCTTCAAAATAGTTGACAATGATCATGGTTTTCTGATAGTTAATGCTACAGTCTCCTCTAAATATTCGCCGTTTAATGGAAACACCATCTTTTGCCAATTGACATTTGAAATTATTAAATATCCTTCACTGAATAGTAAATTGACAAGCAATTTTACCTACGATACTGAAAATACTTTTTTATTGAATTTTCAAGGAGAGAAAATTCCGGTAGAATTTAAAAATGGTAAATATGAGCTCAACTGGTTTATTCTGTATGATTTTTCGCTTCCTGCGACCATATTTTTTCTAAGTTTACTCTCTATGATTTTCTATCCAAAAATCGAAATATTATTGAAAGATGCTTTTGAAGAAAAGAAGATCACCGTAAAGGACGCCGCGATAATCGTCGTAATCATGGGAGTGATTGTCTCAGTAATAGCTTTTGTTCCAAGCATGCTACTTATAACCCTATTTTTATTGGCGTATTCTATTCTAATGTTTACATTCACATACTTATTCTCTAGGCGATGGTATGTTGCAATTTTGCCTCCAGTAGTCTTTGTTTGTCTATATCTCTTTTCTTGGAACCTCTATGTTCTGAATTTCTTTGCCCTAACTTTTGCGCTCTTAATAACCCTATACTTGAACAATCTATTCACTTGGAAAGTAACATTCGCCTTTGCTGGCTTATTAACAACCATGGATATCATTCAAGTATTGCTAACACGTAAAATGATTGAAGCTGCAACTGGTCTTATTAGACTTCAACTCCCAATTGCAGTAATGTTTCCTATATTCCCTCCAGTCTTTAACGGTAGGAATTATGTACAATTACTGCTAGGGCTGGGTGACTTATTCTTTGCGGCTTTGCTGGCGGCACAGACTTCCAAAAAATATGGAAACAAAATAGGATTAATTTCCATTGCCTCCATGTCAATCTCCTTTTTCATCTTCGAGATGCTATTTCTAACCTTCGGAGAATCATTACAAGGATTTCCGGGAACTTTGGTAATAATTTGCGGATGGCTTCCTGTGATACTTTTCCAGAAACTTCGTGAAAAGACCTTTAAGGTAGTATAGCCTATCCGCGTTTTAGTAAACTTTATAACTTTATGATTCGTTGAGAATTGGGCGAGACGGATAAGCTATGGGACATAGGAAAAAGCATGCGCCTAAGCGTGGTTCATTAGCCTTTTTGCCTAGACGACGTGCTGCACGTCCAGTTGGAAGGATTCGTTACTGGCCAGATGTGGAAGAGGGCCCTAGGCTTCTAGGCTTTATGGGGTATAAGGCTGGAATGACTCACGTATTTATAATCGACAACGAACCAGGCTCATCAACCTATGGAAAGGAAATTATGACTCCCGCCACGGTTCTGGATGCTCCTCCAATATTGATATGTGCCATTAGAGCCTACATGAAGGATGTTTACGGCCTAAAAACCTTCACGG
>JAUQZC010000077.1 GCA_030587435.1 Candidatus Baldrarchaeota archaeon
GAATCCGAGGAAAAACTTGACAAATATTTCAAAGAAAATTTTCCAGAAGACTGCGAGAAAAGAATAGAAATTTATAGAAGAAACGGTGAAAGAGAAAAAATACGACTAAAAACAGGGCATGTTGTCTTGGTAAGGTATCTAGGGATGAGAAAAGATGAAGCAAAGGGACTTCTTAACAAATTTGTAAGACAAGGAGCAATACCAGAACCGCTAAGAGTCTCCAGACTACTAGCAAGAACATTAATGCAACATCCATTAAAACCAGGCTAATTAAAATCCATCGTTAGAAGTTTAATCCAAAATGCTTAAGAAAACAAATACCAAGCAAGAGATGAATCAAAATTGACATTATCCAATTTCCCTAACGATTTTTATCATTTCTAGCTAAAGTTTTATAAAACTTCCGAAATAAAACATCATAACAACTCTTCGTAACACTCATTTTACCTATAAATTCTATCACAGAAACAATTAAAAAATAAAAATACAAAATTATTTTCTCGACAAAAACTGAAGAAATTTCGATGCTGGTAGTTGAGAAGGCGATGTCATGAAAATTAGTTTTCCTCGATTTCCAGTTCACGCCAAAAAGTGGCTTATTTTAGATTTACTGGGCGGCGTTGCTGGAGTTTTAGGCGGACTAGGAGCAGTTGTTTTACATCTTATGATTGAAACAATTAATCACTTTTTCTTTGAAATACTGCTTCCCCGTATATCAGTTCACATAGGTGGTTTTAATCTAAGTATTATTCTACTACCTGTCCTTGGCGGGCTTATCGTAGGTCCCCTAATTACACGACTCGCACCAGAAACTAAAGGACATGGCATCCCCGAAGTTATGGAAGCCGTAGCATTAAAAGGCGGACACATAAGGAAGAGAGTAGCGTTTTTGAAAGTCATTGTTTCAGCGATTACCATAGGTTCAGGAGGAAGTGCGGGCAGAGAAGGGCCAATAGCTCAAACTGGATCGGCAATCGGATCAACACTTGCCCAAATATTTAAACTCGAACCCAGCGATGCAAAGCTATTAGTTGTTTGTGGGTTATCAGCAGGAATTGCAGGTGCCTTTAATGCTCCCTTAGGAGGGGCACTCTTTGGTATGGAAGTTTTGCTTAGAGGAATAGGATTATTTAATGCTATGCCAGTGATCATTGCCTCCGTGATAGGTGCTGCTGTAGCATCAACCTTCCTCGGGCAGAAACCTGCTTTTAACGCGGAAGGTTTGACTTCATGGAGCCCGCCGGAACTAGTTTTCTATGCAATTCTAGGATTAATTTTTGGGATTATTTCAGTTCTATGGATAAAGAGCTTCTATGCCATAGAGGGAGTCTTTGAAAGATTAAAAGTATCTTCCACATATAAACCCGCCCTGGGTGGACTTGCAACAGGTTTCTTAATAATGTTACTACCAGAACATGGAATCATGGGTGTTGGATACGAGGGAGTTAACAAAGCTTTAGCCGGAGAACTTTTCCTTGCTTTACTTCTCATACTGGGTATATTAAAAATGATTGCTACATCATGTACCGTAGGCTCAGGAGGTAGCGGCGGTGTTTTTGCACCAAGTCTTTATATAGGGGCTATGCTCGGCGCCGCCATGGGATTACTATTCGACATGGCATTTCCATCTATTGTAGATCAACCCTTAACATATGCTCTTGCCGGAATGGCTGCTCTTTTTGCAGGCGCTGCCCAAGCACCAATTAACGTCATCATCATGATCCCAGAAATGTCAAATGATTTCGCACTTATCCCACCAATAATGATTTCCTCTTCAACTAGCTTCTTTGTAGCATGGCTCTTTCTACGAGGATCCTCTATCTATACCATAAAACTTCATAAACGTGGAATTATTCTGAGGATGGGTAGACCATTTATTCTCGACCTAATCAAAGTAGAAGAAGTAATGACCAAAAAGGTAATCACAATCTCACCTGACATGCCTGCCTCCATCTTGGAACTATTTTTTGAGGAACACCATCATACAGGATACCCGGTTGTCGAGAAGGGACAATTGGTAGGAATAGTAACAATAAGAGACCTCCAAAAACTTCCCCATAGCATACGGAATAAAGTAAAAATCATCGAGATAGCTTCTAAGGATATCATCGTAGCATATCCAGACGAAACTGTGCATTCGGTCCTCGATAAAATGCATGAAAAAAACATAGGTAGGTTGCCAGTGGTTGATAGGAACAACCCAAGACGACTTCTTGGAATTATTTCTAAACGTGACATTATTAGAGCCCATGAAATTGCTGCTAAAAGACCTGCTGAATAAGCAAGGCTTTGCTTTTTTGAAAACATCTTCTAAAATAAAATAACATAAAAACATAAAAATATAGAAACATTTAAAAAGAACCCCAAATTTTCCATTCTAAAAAGATGCCAATATTTCTTTTAGGTGTTTTAGATTACCAGCAAATTATTGCCGAAATGTTCGATAACATTTGACTCATTTCAAAGTTTTAATAAAAATGTATTATAGTGAAATAAACTTTAGATACTAATTCGGCAAAAATTTTCTGTGAAAAATTTCCATAATTTCACTTTTTCTCACCGAAAAATTTTTCTTACTAACGTCAAAATCGATTTTGGATACTAAAGATTCTATGGTGAAAAAGCGATGCCTCATCTCAAGAAATTCAACGATGCTATCAGTAAAAAAATACTTGCGCTAAGTGTTACTGTAGGTATTGTAGCCGGATTAGGCTCAATACTATTTTACACGCTATTACATTTGGCATCTTCAATATTTTTAGAATGTATTTGTGGTTTAAGCTTACCTTCGCCTGCTGGTGAATTACCTCTTATAGAATTACCATTTGATCCACCCAAATCACTAAGAAGATGGCTTCTAATTTTAATACCAACCCTAGGAGGATTATTGTCCGGATTAATCGTTTACACCTTTGCACCCGAAGCTGAAGGCGATGGAACCGATGCAGTAATAGGAGTTATCCACAACCAAGCTGGGAAAATAAGAGGCAGGGTACCGATAATAAAGACTATCGCATCTGCTATAACCATAGGAACTGGGGGAAGCGCGGGCAGAGAGGGGCCTATCTCACAAATAGGAGCTGGATTCGGATCTTCAATAGCGCAACGTCTAAAACTTTCCCCTAAAGAGAGAGAACTACTAGTAATATGTGGTGCTGCTGGCGGCATAGGCAGCATTTTCAAATCCCCATTCGGAGGAGCTCTATTTGGCATCGAAATGCTTTACAAAAGAGACTATGAAGTGGAAGCCTTTATACCAACCATAATATCAAGTTTTGTGGCATACAGTATCTTCGCATCCGTAACCGGTTGGCAACCAATTTTCATCGCTCCACTTTACACCTTTAACCCACTTGAGTTGCCATTTTTCGCCATATTAGGAATTGTAGCTGGCTTACTGAGCATATTATATGTCAAGATTTTCTATGAATTAAGAGACAAGTTCTTCAAAAAGTTAGAGTTTTCCAACTACGTTAAGCCGGCAGTGGGAGGCCTTCTCCTAGGATTAATGGCTTTCTTCTTCCCTTATGTCTTAGGACCTGGGTATGGATTGGCGCAACTGGCATTAGAAGGTAAATTGGCTTTATCGATACTATTAATCTTAATTTTTTCTAAAATGGTAGCTACTTCTCTAACTATAGACTCGGGTGGAAGCGGAGGAGTTTTCGGGCCTTCCGTGGTTATTGGAGCAGCACTCGGGGGCGTATTAGGTGGAATATTTCACATGATGTTTCCAACAGTAGTGGTTAAACCAGAAATATTTGCATTAGTCGGAATGGGGGCGTTTTTCGCGGGTTCAGCTAAAGTTCCGATATCAGCAATAATTATGGTTTCGGAGATGACTGGAGACTACAATATTTTAATTCCAGCCATATTATCGTCAACAATGGCATACCTAGTTTCAGGAGACTATACGATATATGAAAAACAAGTATTAACTCGAGCAGATTCACCCGCGCATATACCAGAGCTTTTATCCGACATATTGTCTTCTCTGAGAGTTGAAGACGCTATGACAAGAGACGTTATTACAATAAAACCAAGTGCGACAATAGATGAACTTGAAAAACTAATCAATGAGACAGGACACTTAGGATTTCCAGTAGTAAACGAAAAAGATGAGCTTGTAGGAATTGTAACGTACGAGGATGTTATCAAAGTTAGACCTGAAAAACGGTCTGAAATGAGGGTGGAAGACATAGAAACCAAAAAATTAATCGTGGCATATCCCAATGAAACTTTGAACGCGGTTCTTCGCAAAATAGTTATACATGACATATCTAGATTGCCTGTTGTCGATCCTAAGGACCCCAAGAAGCTTCTTGGAATAATAACCAGATATGATATCGCGAAAGCGATACATGTCAAATGATGTAATTACCGTTTTTATTTCCTCATTTTCGTAAAGTGCTATATGAACCGCAGAAATATCAATATAGAAAAAACAAATAACAATAAGAAGATTAAAGTTGAATACGTCATAAACAATTCAACATTAGCCTGAAGTTGCATAAAATCCACCTTGATTAATGAAAGGTTCTCAACAGCTTTTCTCAACTGCGATATTTCCTCTTTTAACTCCATCGCGCTTGACATTTTCTCCAAAAAATCTTTAACTCCTACCTGTTCTTCTCTAATTTCTGAGATAAATTTTACACCATCCTCCACTATCTTCCACGCATCTTCTACTGCAACATCCCAATCCTCTTCCTCATATTTATCTTCGACGACTCTATATATTTTTAAATCGATTTTTCTAGGATCCTTCTTGTTAACATAGGAAGTAGGGTCGATAACTAAAGCAACTGCCTTATCAAATAATGACTGATAAACTTTCTGAGTACTTATGTCAATATTACTCATAAAATTGGCTCCAAAACCCGGATGTGAATGCCACCAGCCAACAATACTTTCCTTCATGCCTCTTTTCTCCAATTTTTCGGCTACAGCGGCCATAGCTAGCGGATCTATTTCAATATGAGTTTTGGATCCTTTGCTTCTAGGAACCTCTATGTCAACTATATTTAAATAATCGTTGTTAACTCTACCAATTAAAAACCCTCCTACCTCCCTGTCTAATCTTCGAGATGCTGCATCAATTATTTTGATAAGAGCAATGGGTGAAATCTTAACTTTCATCTTTAACACCTAATTAACGGAGAACTATACATGTACGCATCATTTTATTAAACTGTTACTCGCATTAATTTACTTTTCCAAATTAAACGAGACCCTTTACATTTAACAGTAAAGGTTTCCAAAAGATATAAGAGTAAGTAGCCAAGTAGGTACATTACTAAAAAGAGTTTTTATCAGTGGGTGGGCACGTTGATAGATTTAACAGAGCGTGTTAAGTCAATAGAGTATGCTATTAGAGACGTGGTTGTTTACGCTAAAAAATTAGAAAAAGCTGGCAAGAAAATCATATATTTAAATATTGGTGACCCTTGCAAGTACGACTTTGACACACCTCAACATATAAAAGAAGCTTACTGTAAAGCGATAAAAAACGGATATAATTGGTATGGTGATTCAAAAGGGCTTCTAGAACTTAGAGAAGCAATAGCAGAAAAAGAAAAGCGACTAAACAACGTAGATGTAGATCCGGAAAACATAGTAATCACCTCTGGAATATCGGAAGCAATATCAATGTTCATAGCAGCCGTAGTTGATAAAGGAGATGAAGTATTGGTTCCAGGTCCAACATATCCACCATATATAGCGTACACAAAGTTTTTTGGAGGAAAACCCATATCATATAGATGCATTGAAGAAGAAGGCTGGCAACCAGATATCGAAGACATCAAAGACAAAATAAACGAAAGAACAAAAATACTTGTAATAATAAATCCAAATAATCCTACGGGAGCATTATATAGTGAAAAAACTATCAAAGAAATATTAGATATAGCTGCAGAACGTGAACTTATCGTTGTTTCGGATGAAATTTATGATCAAATAGTTTATGAAAAAAGACATGTAAACACAGCAAAAGTTGCCAGAGAAATTCCTGTAGTCGTTTTTAATGGTTTTTCAAAAGTATATCTCGCAACGGGCTGGCGTCTAGGCTACATGTACTTTTACGACCCAGAAGGGAAGTTAGAACATATCCGCGAAGGCGTAGAAAAACAAGCTAGAATAAGACTATGTGCAAACACTCCCGCCCAAGTAGCTGCTGTCACCGCGCTCAAAGGACCACAAGACCATATACAAAAAATGGTGGAAAAGCTCAGGAAAAGAAGAGACTACACATGGAAACGGCTCAACGAAATAGATAATATAAGCTGTGTAAGACCTGAAGCCGCGTTTTACGCTTTCCCCAAAATAAATCTGGGAAACAAATGGAAAGATGACAAAGAATTTGTCCTAGACCTTCTTAAAAACACAGGAGTCCTAGTAGTATTTGGATCAGGCTTTGATCCAATCTATGGCAAAAGTCATTTCCGATTAGTCTTCCTACCACCACTAGAAATACTTGAAGAAGCATTCAATAAAATAGAAGAGTATATATCAAGCAAGTAGCGACAATAAAACCGTACAGGAACTTGTAGGTAAAATGGAGTTTAAAATAAGTTTAATCCCTGAAAATGTAAACCTCCTTAAATTTTTTCATAAACTCTAAGACTGACACATATTCTTCAACAAACTGCTTATATCCATCAGCAGTTTGCTGTTCCTCTAATGGTTGAGCCTGTAATTTTTCCACAATTGACCAGCACGAAACCGCGTCTTGGTTGAAAGATGTAAACTCTCTTTTATCAACATACAGAATTTTAAGCCTCTCTGGATGTTCATATAGTCTTTTTGAATATCTTTTCAAAAAGGCACTGTATATCGGTCTTTTAGCGCCCCCAAGTAAAAACTTTGCTTTCATGGCACCAGAAGTTAAGTGGACCTCAATTTTTTCAAGGAACTTTTCCCTATATTCCACAGTTGGAATAGTGCCCTTCCTTCTTACTTCGGTCAATTTTTTAGGAGCCAGAACCATACCCCTACCCACTAAAACTTTCTCGATTATAGTAGCTATCTCTGAAACAGAAGACTTAGCAAGTGGATCTACAACCTCAGGTGTAACTATATTCACAAGAGGGATCGGAGCTGTAGGTCTAAGCTCAGCTGGATTAAAAACCAAAGCGCCCACACCTTCCTCAACTTCAATTGGATGCCCCTTATGTAAAATTGTTCCCTTGACAACACCAGGTCCGATGAGACATGATCTAACAATATCTTCGCGTAGTAATGTCCAAAGCTGTTTAGACGCTATAAGAACCTCTCCTTTAAATTCAACATTTTTAATGTGCGGAAGATTCAAATCGGGAATGTATAAATCTAAGAGCCAGTAAAGAACAGTCTCAGCTGATTCAATAGACTCAGAGCTTGCCAAACCTCCCGCCTCGCTTCAGTCTTTAACAAACTTTTTCATTAAGTGACTAAAGAGAAACTCGGATAAAATTTTTATTCTCTCTTCACGTGATTGAGTAACGATTTCCTTTACTTTTTCTCTAAGTTCTGCTTCTGGAAGTTCGCCAACATCAAATCTTTTGTACATCTCTGAGAGAATATGCATAACAGCATCCTCAGGCTCCATGCCTTGTTCTAAAAGTGCTTTTAGCACTTTCTCAACCGATGATCTCAAAAACTTAACTTGATCTTCTCCGCTCCTCCTTTTTGTAAGCATGATATCCCTCTCTAAAAAATCGGTGGGCTTAACCAAGTCTGGTTCAACTTTCCCCCCTCTAGTAATTGGGCCGCCTACAAAAAGATAATGTGACACTTGAACTTCCCTAGGAATAGGACGCGGTACCGAATTTAAAATCAACTCTAAATAAGTTTCTTTCATTAAATCTGTAGCTGGTTTTGACAAATCATCAATAATAGCAGCAACTCTACTTTTAATATTTTCAAAAAGCCTTATTCCCTTCACATCTTTTATTTTCTCATATATTTTTGACATAAACTCTTGAAGTACTCTTTTTCTTTCTTCCAATAATTCAAGTGCTTTTCCTCTACTAGTTTTTTCGAGCGCACATATTAACGCTATAGTAGCATCCAAATAACTGGCTTTTTTATGCGTTTTTAGCCATTCATCCATTACAGGTTCAATAACTTCATCAATAACCCTTTTCCTTTCGTTTAAAAAGTTAATAATGGATCCTTCTGATACTGTTTCTTCATCAGATACTATGCGTTCCCAATTAGCAAGATTTCTCACAGCTTCTTCAGCATTTTTCTTAAAAGAACCGTAGAGATATTCTATCCATTTTCCCTCTTTAACCGCAAAATTAAAAAGATAAGACGAAATGTTTGGGATTTCAAAATCGACTTCTTTCAGTCTTTCCATTTCTCTCATTAATATCTCACATACGCTTTCCGCATCAAGAATGCCGTCGAGCTCCAACCTCACAGCTACCTTGGCGATTTCTAACGGGACATTTAACCTTCCAGATAGTTCTTCAGCGTCTTTATCTGGAGCTTTCCTGACTTTTTCAGCTAAATCCCCGTAGGTTTCCTTAAATTCCTTCCTTAGCATACTAGTATACTTTTTGGCATCGTTCTTTTGTTCCATAATGATTCTTCCTCGGCAAGCATGTAAACAATATAGAGTACGTAACATCAAATATTAATATTATTAGGGGTAACTACTATTACTCTCAATCATATTTTAGCTAATTTATCATGAGTCAGAGTAAAAAAATTTTTATAAGGAAATTATGTAAGGTGTGATAAAATCTAGCGCGGGGAGAAGACGCAATGGAAAAAATAGTGGTAAACAAAATAAATGTAACGCCAATAGAAGAGCAACCAGTAGAAATGGTTGAAAGAAAAGGACTTGGACATCCAGATTCCATATGCGACGGAGCAGTAGAGCAACTCAGCGTAAATTTGTCTAAATACTACCTAGAACACTACGGTCAAATACTCCATCATAACGTTGACAAGGGAAGCCTTGCCGGGGGGCGGTCAGAACCAAAATTTGGAGGAGGGGAGGTTTTAGAACCTATATATTTACTTGTAATAGGAAGAGCTACCACCGAGATTATTAAAGACCATGAAATAGAGAGAATACCGATAGGAACCATCGCGCTAACTTCTGTTCGAGAATATTTAGAGAAGAACTTCAGGTTTCTAGATATCTCAAAACATGTCCAAATAGACTATAAAATAAGGCCTGGCAGCCAAGATTTAACAGAGCTATTTAAAGATTCATCCAAAGTTCCTCTATCAAACGATACAAGTTTTGGTGTAAGCTTTGCCCCTCTTTCCGAGACTGAAAGACTTGTATTAGAAACTGAACAATATTTAAATTCACCTAAATTTAAAAAGGAACTCCCCGAAGTAGGAGAGGACATCAAGGTAATGGGCCTAAGACATAACAATAAAATTAAACTGACAATTGCAGCAGCAATAATCTCTTCATTAACATGCGACTTAGATCACTACATCAATGTAAAACAAGAAATAACAAATAGAATTTTAGATTTAGCCGCCAAAATAACCGAAAAGGAAGTAGAAGTTCTTGTAAACACAGCTGACAAAATAGATAGAAACAATCCAAGAGTATACATAACAGTTACTGGAACCTCCGCGGAGTCGGGAGATGACGGTCAAGTAGGTCGTGGAAACCGTGTCAACGGATTAATAACACCCATGCGACCAATGTCACTTGAAGCAGCAGCAGGAAAAAACCCCAGAAGCCATGTAGGAAAAATATACAATATTCTGGCAAAAAACATCGCGAATGGAATAGTAAATGAAGTTAAAGGCGTAAAAGAAGTTTACGTAAGAATCTTAAGCCAGATAGGCAAACCGATAACTGAACCACAACTTGCCAATGCACAGGTATTACTTGAAGAAAACGCCAACTGGAATGTTATAAAAAATGACATCGAAGCAATATTAGAAACTGAAGTCACAAATGTAACAAAACTAACAAATAGAATAATTAAAGGGGAATTTCAAATATTCTAAGCCAGAATATCAATTTGCAGTTTATACACCAAGAATAACAAAGAGAAAGTGAAATGCAAAGCCAAAAGACAGCGAAAACAACAGCACAGAAATAAATATTTTGATCCAAGAGCGATGTGTACTATACTCTACATGAATTATTAAACCTATTAGAGCCAAAATACCTATTATTATAAGCGCCACTATAATATAAGGCATTGACTTGTATACCAATATTTTTTCTAATTTTGGCCATTCAACCACTGTAAACACCTTATATAAGCTTTATAGAGAATTCGTTTTTCGTGGTAATCACTAGATTATTTTCCTGAACGAAATCACTAGTAAAAGTAAATATTTAAAGTTTTCGTCTATTCTCTCCGGCTAAACAAACCTATCGAAATCCATCAACGCATATTATCGTACAAATCAATAATCTCAAAATAACACAACAGAAATACGCTCTATTCCATTTATAAATATAAATGTTAAAAATATAACATTGTATGAAAACTGAGAATTAATATTAGCAAAAGGGTGGCAGTAAAGGTGGCACAAAGTCAAGAAAAAAGCAAAACAGTGAAAGAAGTCGTCGTAGTCGTCGTAATCATTTTAGTACTTATTGGCGGAGTCTATGGAATAGATATAACCCTAAAATATACGTTACACACCTCAAAACCAGTTGTAGTTGTTGAAGGAGTAAGCATGCAGCCAACTCTTCATGAGGGAGACATTCTTATAGTTAAAGGCGTGGATCCAGAAGACATTAAGATAGGAGATATAATTGTTTTCGAGTCATCAGAGTCTACGCCTCACATTTTACCAAACAGAACCGTAGTTCACCGAGTAATAGACATAAAATACGATGAAAAACAAGGCCAATACCTATACTTGACCAAGGGAGACAACAATGAAACAAACCCCATTCCAGATGGATGGGTACCCTACAAAGACGTTTACGGTAAAGTTATATTCATCATACCAAGAGTAGGAATAATTTCCCTTTGGCTACGTAAAACTCATCTGGCTCCCGTAATTATAGGCGCGCTCATAGTGATTATGATAATACTAACAATATGGGAAACACCAGAAGAAGAGGAACAAAAACCAGAAAAGAAATAAAGTTATTTACTAGCTTTTTCTTCCTCAATGTAATTAATACACTTTAAATATGTCTCCTCGTCCAAAAAATTTTGTTCACGTAAATATCTCATCAGTTCCATAATGCCTAAAATGCTATGTAACTTAACACCAATTTTCTTTAAATTATCCCTTCCACCTTGCTCTCTATCAAGAAAAACAGCTACGTCCTTTACGATTCCCCCTTCCTCTCTTACATTATTAACGGAATTAATCAAACTTCCGCCCGTAGTTATTAAATCATCAATGATAAGCACGTTATCTCCCTTTCTTAATATTCCCTCAACCATTCTCCCTTTTCCATGAGCTTTTTGTTCCTTTCTAACGTAAATTAATGGCAAACCTAGCTTATAACTCACTAAAGTAGCAAATGGAAGACCTGCAGTTGGTACACCTGCAACACGATCAACTTTAGCTATTTCATTTTTGATCATCTTAACATACATATTGCAAACCTCGTCAAAAAGCTTGGGAAAACTGGGTATAACCCTCATATCTATGTAAAACGGGCTTTTCTTCCCCGAAGTCAAAATAAATTCTCCAAAACTAATAGCATTTGTTTTCATCAAAATTTCACACGCTCTAACTTTAAGCTCATCCTTAACTTTTTCCCAACTCATTGACAATTCTCCCTCTTGTATTCAAACACTTCAAAAATCTCCAAATCTCTACCCTTTAAATTTTCCTCAAATAACCTCCTCACAAAAATATTAATACTTCCACGAGTATCCGTGTGATAGGGAATAGCAACCCTAGGCTTAGTTAACTTCGCTATTCTAACACCACTTTCATAAGAAGCCTGCGGAGCTATACCAACAGTACAAAAAACAATATCCAAGTCAAAATTTTCTCCAATTTCTTTCATCTCTTGAAACGGCAAACTATCGCTAGTATGGAAAACAGTAATACCATTTTCAAAACGAATTATAAAAGAAACTGGTTCAAGAGCCATATGATTAGACTTTTCAACAAAAATTTCATTCCCACCAATTTCCCACGTGAAACCAGGCGAGATCGTCACTAAATGCCTCTCAGGAACACGGCCAATCAACCTTTCAATAACTGGACGTGGAGCCAATATCTTCGATTTAAAAATAGATCTAATTCTGCTAATAAGTAAGGGATTAAAATGACCAGGATGCTCATGAGTAATCAAAACAACATCAGCTTCCTTAAAGTCCGTAGCGTCAACACCGACGGGATCAACAATAACAGTCAATTTACAAGACCGTAAAATTACACCACTACGCTTATTAATCCACGAAACAAGCACAGAATCATTACTTGGATCCACCTCAAATATCGGCGAGACCATGCTAACCATACCCTGTTGATACCTCCTGCATACCCTTCGCCAGTGATTTAAATTAGAAAAATGGTGCAGGTAAACACAAAATAATTATGCTAAGAGGCACTAAGATTCCAATGATCTTTCTTTTTTTGTCTAGTGATGTTATATCGTTTAGGGGTCCAGGATGTCTAATCATGGCCAAGAATAAAGCAACAATGGCGAAAAAGTAGTATTTTAAAAAGAACAATATCAAAACAGCTGCATATGAGATGAGTTGATGCTTCTTACTGTCAAATATAGCCCTTGCAACATGTCCGCCGTCTAACTGTCCAACAGGAAACAGATTGATTGCCGTGATCACCATTCCAAGCCAACCAGCGAAGGCAACTGGATGTAACATTATCACGACTGGAGTACCTGGAGGAACATCTGGAACCTCTATTAAAAATTGCGCTAGAATTCCAAACATAAGCGGAGGGGGAAGAAAAACACCTTCAACTTCCCCTATATAAACTTTTGACAACATTAAACCAATAAGTGAAGCAATAATCGACAATAAGAAGCTAACTAATGGCCCAGATATACCTAAATCGAAAAGAGATTTACGGTCAACAGGAGGAGTTCGCTGCCTAATAACCGCCCCAAGAGTACCATAAGGTGGAACCATTGGAATAAAAATAGGTAAATCAACCTTAACACCGTGAACTTTACTTGCAACAAGGTGGCCAAGTTCGTGGAGACCAATAATCCCTAAAAGAGAAACAGTAAAGCTAAGAGCAACAATCCAAGGATTAGTTATTCCAAATATTTGCGCAAAACTTGGATTTGCTGCCATTAGATAGCCCGCAAAAAAGACCGTTGCCGTAGTAGCTATAAGTGATATAAAACTCCACATTTTCGCCCGTTCGCCAGGCGGTGAAAAGGGAGCAACCAAAAGAAGATAATTTGTTTCATATCCTTCGGGTTTACGTAAAAAAGCTATATAACCCTTTTCCATAAGAGCTTCTTCAACCTCACGAAAATAGTCTCCAACTCGATCTTCGTCAATCGGGAGAACGGTAAGCGAAACTACACCCCTTCCATATTCTAATGGAAGGTTAACATCAAGAATGTAGAATCCCCTGCTAACAATCTGCGTAATCTCGCTTACGTCCTCGTCAAAATACATATTTGTATCATTATCCAAAAATTTCACCTCTTAATTTTGAGATTTTGAAACAAATATAAGTATATCCAAACAATATCAACTTAAATATAACACCACCTACTCATGAAAAACACTGCAAGGCTGAAGAAAATGGTAACCGAACACTTGGAAGAAAAAGGATACACGATAAGAGAGGCAGCCCAAAACGATATCGCAGAAGTAATGCACATAAATAGAGTTTGCCTACCAGAAAACTACCCAGCATACTTCTTTCTTCAACTACAATCAAACTATTCAAAAGCATTCCTAGTTGCTGAAAAAGAAGGAAAAGTAGTAGGATACATAATGTGCAGAGTAGAATATGGAAAATCCCACTTCGGCTTCAAAATCATAAAAAAAGGACACGTAGTTTCAATAGCAGTTTTACCCGAGCACAGAAGACAAGGAATAGGTAAAAACTTACTACTAAATGCTGAAAAAGCCCTAAAAGAATATGGAGCAAAAGAAATAATACTAGAGGTCAGAGTATCCAATACACCGGCAATAAACCTATACGAAAAACTTGGATACGAAAAAGTAAAGGTGCTAAAAGGTTATTACAGCGACGGAGAAGATGCATATCTAATGGCCAAAAAACTAGAATAATCTTCATCTCGGAGGACCCATAATCTTGGTTTTTAAATTCCTACACTACCCAAAAACGAAAAAGATAACATGTAAAGTATGCGGAAAGGAAAGCATGCTGATCTCTGAAAGCATTGGCGTTTGTGGTAAATGCATTAGAGAAAAACCGGAAGAAGCTTTACCATACGCACTAAAAGCGCACGAAGAAAGTAGAAGAAGATTCAATCTACCCATTCAGCCACCAAAAAACAAAAATGGAAAAAGATGCGGTCTCTGCGTCAATGATTGCAGAATACCCGAAGGCGGTAAAGGCTATTGCGGCTTGGTAGTAAACAAAGATGGAAAACTGGTAAGACTAGCTGGAACCCCTCAAAAAGGGCTACTAGACTGGTACTATGACCCACTACCCACAAATTGCGTGGCATGGTTCGTATGTCCAGGATGTACAGGTTCAGGGTACCCAAAATACGCCTATAAACCAGGCCCAGAACATGGATATTCAAATTTAGCTGTATTTTATGGTGCTTGCACCTTTGACTGCTTGTTTTGTCAAAATTGGACGTATAGAGAACTTACATCGCGTTTAAAACCACTTGTTTCAGCTGAAGAGTTAGCAAGTAAAGTCACTCGTAGAGTTTCATGCATATGCTATTTTGGAGGTGATCCTTCACCCCAAATGCCCCATGCGTTAATGACTTCAAAACTGGCTATAGAAAGAGCAAAGGAATGGAATGGTATCATGAGAATCTGCTGGGAAAGCAACGGAACAATGAGCTGGAACTTATTAAAACAAGCAGCAAAACTATCACTGGAATCTGGAGGATGCATAAAATTTGACCTTAAAGCGTGGACAGAATCGTTAAATATTGCCTTAACAGGGGTAACAAATCGCCAAACCCTAGAAAACTTCAAAAAACTAGGCAAATATATAGAGAAAAGACCGGATCCTCCCTTTTTGGTGGCAAGTACCCTATTAATACCTGGATATGTTGACGAGGAAGAAGTAAGACAAATTGCAGGTTTTATAGCAGACATAGATCCAAACATACCTTACGCACTTCTAGCATTTTACCCACAGTACTTTATGACAAATTTGCCAACAACAAGCAAGAGGCATGCTGAACGGTGCCTTGAAGTAGCTAAGAAAGAAGGGTTGACAAGAGTAAGAATAGGGAACATTCATTTGCTATCAAATGCATATTAGAATTTCTCATCTAATTATTGAGTGAAAAAGAAATAATTCCACTTCCTTTTTTCATAATGAATATGTATCGACAGTTTTATGTAGCGTTAAATTTATATAGAAGTGCTATTTGACTGCAATTGTAAGATAATAGGGAAAGATGGGTGATGTAAAATGGCATACTTATCTGGTCAACCCGTCCTAATTTTGAAGGAGGGTACTCAGAGGACTGTTGGTAGGGATGCTATGAGAGCAAACATAATGGCAGCAAGAGTAATAGCAGAAGCAATAAGAACGGCACTTGGCCCCAAAGGAATGGACAAAATGCTAGTAGACAGTTTTGGAGATGTCACAATAACCAATGATGGTGCTACGATTCTTAAGGAGATTGATGTGCAGCATCCAGCTGCGAAAATGATGGTAGAAGTCGCCAAGGCTCAGGACGACGAGGTTGGAGATGGAACAACAACAGCAGTAGTAATCGCAGGAGAACTACTCAAAAAAGCAGAAGAACTACTAGACCAAAACATACACCCAACAATAATAGTAGAAGGATATCGCAAAGCCACGGAACAATCAATAAAAATCCTTGATGAAATATCCCAAGAGACAAGCATCGACGACGAAGAAATGTTAAAGAAAGCCGCAATGACAGCCATGCACAGCAAAGTCGTTGCCGGGTCAAGAGACTACCTTTCAGACCTCGTAGTAAAAGCGGTGAAAAGCGTTGCAGAAAAAGTAGACGGCCAATGGAAAGTAGACATAGATGACGTTAAGGTAGAAAAGAAACAAGGAGGAAGCCTAGAAGACACCAAACTAATCAACGGAGTAGTCTTAGACAAGGAAGTAGTACATCCTGGAATGCCGAAACGCGTAATAAATGCAAAAATCGCCTTGATAGACGCGCCATTAGAAATAGAGAAAACAGAGTTCGATGCAAAAATCCACATCAACAGCCCAGAGCAAATGAAAGCCTTCCTCGATGAAGAGCAGCGCATGCTCAGAGAAATGGTTGAAAAAATCAAAGAAGTAGGAGCAAACGTAGTTCTATGCCAAAAAGGTATTGATGATGTTGCTCAGCACTTCTTGGCGAAAGCAGGAATACTAGCTGTGAGAAGAGTCAAAAAGAGCGACATGGAAAAACTAGCAAAAGCAACAGGAGGAAAAATAGTCACAAGCATCGACGACCTAACACCAGAACACCTAGGAGAAGCAGAAGTCGTAGAGGAAAGAAAAGTAGCAGACGACAAAATGGTGTTCGTTGAGGGATGCAAGAATCCAAAAGCAGTAAGCATATTGATCCGCGGTGGAACAGAACACATAGTTGATGAGGCAGAAAGAGCACTACACGACGCACTATGCGTAGTGAGAAACATCATACATGAGCCAAAAGTTGTACCTGGCGGCGGTGCGCCAGAAATAGAGATTGCGAGAAAACTCAGAGAATATGCAGAGACGTTAAGCGGTAGAGAACAACTAGCAGTAAAAGCGTTCGCCGAAGCAATTGAAGTAGTACCAAGGACGTTAGCAGAAAATGCAGGTCTTGATCCCATTGATATGCTAGTGGAACTAAGAGCAAGGCACGAAAAAGGAGAATGGTGGACAGGTATAAACCTAGTAAGCGGAAAAATAGATGACATGCGTAAACTAGATGTATGGGAACCAGCCAGTGTAAAGAAACAAGCTATTAAGTCGGCAAGTGAAGCAGCCCAAATGATCTTAAGAATCGACGACGTCATTGCAGCATCAGAGCTAGAGAAAGAGAAGGAAAAAGGAAAGGAAGAAGAAAGGGAAGAAGAAACCAGCAGCGAATTTTAAACAGCAAACATAACTTTTTGTGACTAAATATTTTACTAAATTTTATTTTTCGCTCAACCGGGCTTTCTTTGAAATTTGCTGGAACATTTCTCAACCGATTAATTTTTATAACCTATTAGTTGAAATAGTAGCCCTACCAATAATTTAATTTCTCCCCGCTAGGTGGGGGTGACAAAGTTAAGTAATTCTGCAAGTAGTTTTAGTAAAATTGCAACAAAACCTTCTGAAATCCGTATAGGACCTAAGAGACTCACAAGATTCGAAAAAGCTAGAATAATAGGTGCACGTGCTCTTCAAATATCCATGGGCGCTCCAGTTCTCATAGAAATTCCGAAGGACGTAATTGATCCAATTAAAATAGCGGAACTGGAGCTTAAAGCCGGAATATTACCTATAATCATAAGAAGAAGAACTATTTCTGGAGATTATCAAGACATTCTTTTAAAAGCCTTATTAGAAGCAGAGAAAGAAGAATTCGGAACAACATAACTCTATATTTTTCCTATGTTTAAACACAATACACAAAGATAGTTAAATTAAATAATCTTCATTTTCTCAAGTCAGCTTCTAAAATTAACCTCTATTTCCCGTAACTCTCCTTCAAAAATATTACTAAATCTTTTCCCACGTTTTCTGACGAACTGTAGGTACAGTTAAATAGACGTTTCACCAAATTCTAAAATAATTAACTTCACCCTAAATTCATTAGTAGGTGAGACTTTCAAAATGCAAGCCTACAAAATAAGCGAAGAAGGAGAACTTGTAAGCGTACCACTTAAAGACATCGAACTAAGAAGCGACGACGTTGTCGTAATTGTTGAAGACAATAAGAAGAACATTTTCATATGGAAAGGAATAAACGCACCTGTAAGAAAAAAGTTCATTAGCGCAAGATCTGCATGGAAACTTAGAGGAGAACTCGGCCCACTATACAAAGTAGTAAGCATAGATGAAGGAGAAGAGCCCGAAGACTTTCTTAATCTAATTAAAAGCCTAAACATATCGGTGAAAGCAACACTACCTGCCCCTGCTGAGGAAAAACCAAAAGTGGAAGCTCCACCTGCGCCAAAACCTGCCCCACCGAAGCCAAGACGAAGACCAACGATCACAGTTCCTCCTAAAGTTGGAAAACCACCAGAAGTCAAAAAACCGACAAAAGTAGAAGTTAAAGTTGAGAAGCCACCAGAAGCTAAACCTGTTCCACCTCCACCAGTTGAGGAAATCGATGTAAGAAGTATTTTAGGTATGCTTGAAGGTCTTGATACGCCGCCAGAATATTCGAGAGAACTCTTAATCGTAGGAACACGAATTTACGCTCTAGGAGAAGTTAGAACAAAACTTTTCGGAAAAGAAAAAGTTAAACTGAGTGTTGAACTGCTTGACGCCCTACCAGAAGGACCGTACCTAGCCGAAGGATATATTCCACGAGTAATAATTAAGAACGATCAAGTTCTGGCTGTTGAACTTTTAAAGAAAACTAGAGCAACCGTTGAAGAAATCAAAAAAGAAATTAGAAAAGGACTTGAAACATACACCTCTCTAATCAGGAAGTTAGAAAAGGAGGAATAATCATGACTAACGAAGAAGAACTTAAACAAATAATTAGTAAAATCCCAGAATATGCCGAGTTTGAAGCTCTTGCCGTGGTAACAAAGGAAGGAGCAAGACAAGCTTTCTGGTCAAAAAGTGAGGTAGACCCAGACCTTCTATCAGCTATGGCTGCAACCATATTACAAACAAGCAATAAGGCAGCTAAAAAGATGGGGTTCGGAACCCTTTTCGAGGTTATTGTAAGAGGAGAAAATGGATACATGGTTCTCTCAGATGCAGGACCCTTTGTATTAATTGGCGCGGGTAGAGAAGTGACAAGCCTAGGTCTATCTATAAGAGTCCTAAGAGAGTTTGCAAGAAAAATATCAGAGAAATTCTCGGAGTAATTTAAATATTTCCGTTTTTTAACGAGTCTAATTTCGTGAAAACGGCAGGAACTACAAGTTCATTTAAGATAAGCGATCCATGACTACCCTTAAACTCTACCTCTAGAACAGTTTCTTCCTTTTCTCTTTCAACAAACGATTCAGCACCCTCATCGAAAATCACCAATAGATTGCCGACTCTTTCCTCAACCATAGCAGGATTACCAACTTCAGGGAAAAGTTCACTGGCAACTTTTCTAAACTCCAAAACTACACCATTCTCTCCAATTTTTTCCTCCAGCCAGTCCTTTAATTTATCCATATGTTCTTCCGGCACATAAAAATGGAGTACTCTCCCACTCTTACCAGGTCTAGTCTTTATCCACTCCTTAACCATTGCAATGTCGTCTTCACTAAATTTAACCACACGTTCATTTTTTAACATGACTTGACCATGATCAGAACATATAAAAATTACAGTTTCTCCTCGTGTTTCTTCATCCAACTTATCTACAAAGTGCTCTATCAGTTTTTCCAAAAATTGAAGCCCCAAAACATACTCTTCGCTACTTGGCCCATACTTGTGAGCTAAGTCATCTAACAAGCCAATATACACATCCATAAAAACTTTTTTATCTCTATATTCCTTTAATGCCCTCCTAGCTAATGAAAAAAGATCTATTAAATTTCCATATCCGACAGCTACTTTACGGTCTTCTGTAATTAATCTAGAAAGACCACTATAAGCTATATATTTATCTCGAAGAGAAATGTGGACAAAATCACCCTTTACCATGTCAAAAATATTTTTCGACCATAAAAACACCTTAACGTCAACACCAACCTTACAAAGAGCATCTCTTTCACGAAAATCCACCGTACTCATCCCTAACATGTCAACAACATTCCCTATCTCGCGTACATATATTTTATGTCCCAGAATACCATGTTTTTCTGGTGGCAACCCCGTGTATATGGATGTTATAACAGTTGATGTAATTGTAGGGAAAACAGAAGATAAAAGAAACCCTTTCCCATCATCTAATAGTTTCGAAATTAAACTAGAATGTTTAATCTGCTCAAAACCGATGGAATCCACAAGAAATAAAATCACCTTACTAACGTTAAAACACTCATGTTGCTCAAACAACCTCTTAAACCTAGAATATCTATTTAAGGAAGATACGTTATCAACTTCCAAACCCAAAAACTCTAGGAGAGTTGGCATAACTTTAAACACATTATACATATAATTAGGCCTAAAAAGATTAGTAGCAAATGTAGACTTTTCGACCAAATCATTTGCAATATCGATCATTTTCCATCCTCCATACCTTGAATTACGCAATCCTTAACTTATAAGTTATCAAATTTAACACACAAAAATATACTCCGTAGAGCATAGGAGGAGTTAAATGAATTGTGGCCCAAAGGAAAAACAGCAGCTTTAATACTAACTTTTGATTTCGATGCAGAAAGCGCGGAATATCGAAAATACCCAGACAAACCTGTAAAATTAAGCAAAGGAATATATGGAGCAAAGAAAGGGCTCCCAAGAATACTTAACCTTTTAGATAAACATCAATTAAAGGCAACCTTCTTTGTATGTGGCTGGGTAGCTGAAAAATATCCTGAAATCACAAAAGAAATCGTGAAAAGAGGACACGAAGTAGCAGCACACGGATATTTACATGAAAACCTAAGTGAATTAAGCTACCAGGAAGAAGAAAAAGTTTTTAATAAAATGATCACAGCAATAGAATCAATTTGCAAAACTAAGCCAAAAGGATTCAGAGCACCATACTGGGAGTTCAGCAAAAACACTCTCAACTTTCTGGGAAAATACGAGTTTTTGTACGACAGTAGTTTCATGGATGATGACGTACCCTACGTGATCGAGTTAGAGGATGGTAAGAAAATTGTAGAATTGCCAGTAGAGTGGGTTCTGGACGATTGGCCACTTTTCGAAATTCACCGCAAAACACCAGCACAAGTATATGAAACTTGGATAAGTGAAATAGATGCAGCATATGAAGAAGGAACCCTAACAGTCTTAACTATGCACCCACAATGCATAGGAAGACCCAGCAGAATAAGGCTCTTAGACGATCTAATAGTCTACGCGAAAAGATACAAAAAACTCTGGATAGCTAAGGCAATAGACGTCGCAAAATGGTCTCTCTCAAATAACTTAAAAACATAAGAAAGTTCTTAAAATATGATACATGCAAGGAGGAAAAACGTTGCCATACTGTCAATACTGCGGAAAAGAAGTCTATCTCCCATTTAGATGTAAATATTGTGGAGGAATATTTTGCTCAGAGCACAGACTTCCAGAAAAACATGAATGCCCCGGGTTAAAAAAGGGTATACCGCTTGATTATTCCTTACGTCGGGAAGAAATGCCCGAGTACGTAGAAACCGAAGAATATGAAATACCGGTAAAGCCAAAAAGAACACTAGAACCATGGCGACCCCTGTTTGAGATACCAAAAAAGCCTAAATTTACGTTTAGTAGAACTGAAATAATTCACCTTACCATAGGAACAATACTTGTGGTTTTAGTGGGACTTTCATCCTTTTTTAAAACGCCAAGTGTTTTTATAAACTACCCACTATTAACATTAATGTTCTCAGTAATCTTTATTCTAATATTTTTACCCCACGAGTTAGCTCACAAATTTACTGCCCAACGTTACGGACTCTGGGCAGAATTTCGACTACTAGAGTGGGGAACAATATTAACTCTTATATCAATACTTTCACCCGCAAAAATTATAGCTCCAGGAGCAGTAATGGTACAAGAAGCCTACGACAATGAAATAACAGGAAAAATAGCATTAGCTGGGCCCTTAACCAACCTATTTATCGCAACAATACTAATATTTACATACTTCCTACTTCCTGTAACAGGAATCGTGAAAACTTTCTTATCTATCGGCTTTTGGTTAAACATCATCTTAGGCATATTTAACATGTTGCCAATACCTCCTCTAGATGGCAGTAAAATTATGAAATGGAGCGTGGGCCTCTGGGCCTTGGTATTCTCAGTATACGTAGTCTTCTTACTGATTTACTTAATAATTCTATAATATTTCTAAAAAATAATCACAGTAAATGTAAAAAAGTAAGAATATAGAGATTAAGCGTATAGGGAGTTGACAAAATCTTTGGAGATTTTTGCCCTGGATTTCTTTAAGACCCTAACTAGTTTATCGTACAATTCTGCATCTTCACTAGATATACTTGGCGATATGATTTCCAATGCTTTCTTGAAGTGTCTCATGTGCACCTTTTCAGCTCTCGGATCTTCTCTAAGCGCATTAAGAGCAGCTTCCCTACAAACAGCTTCTATATCGGCACCAGTATACCCTTCAGTCATCTCAGCAAGCTTTTCTAAGTCCACATCATCGGCTAATGGCATTTTCTTAGTGTGTACCTTGAAAATCTCTAGTCTACCGTTTTTATCTGGCGGAGGAACATAAACGATACGGTCAAATCTCCCAGGCCTTAGCAAAGCAGGGTCTAAAATATCAGGTCGATTAGTGGCCGCAATAACAACGACATTCTTTAGTTTTTCTATTCCATCCATTTCAGCAAGCAGTTGGTTAACTAACCTTTCTGTAACTCCTGACTCACCACCATACATGCCACGTCGTGGAGCAATTGAATCTATCTCATCAAAGAATATTATACATGGCGCGGCCTGCCTAGCTTTTTGGAAAACCTTTCTAATAGCTTTTTCAGACTCTCCAACCCATTTTGATAAAACTTCTGGACCACGTACTGCAATAAAGTTTGCCTCACTCTCGGTTGCAACAGCTTTCGCAAGCAACGTTTTACCGCAGCCAGGAGGCCCGAAGAGAAGAATTCCTTTCGGAGGCTCTATACCCATTCTTGAGAACATTTCTGGATGTTTCAGTGGCCATTCAACCATTTCCTTTAACTGCTGTTTCACGTGATCTAAATCACCAATATCATCCCAGTGTACATTAGGTACTTGAACCATAACTTCTCGTAACGCTGTGGGCGTAATCGATTTGAAAGCATCCATAAAATCTGCCCTAGTAACCTTAAGTTTTTCAAAGACTTCAGGAGGGATTTCACCTTTCTCTAAGTCTAGTTCAGGTAGAACCCTTCTTAAAGCTCTCATAGCAGCTTCCTTACAAAGGGCTGCAAGATCTGCCCCAACATAACCATACGTAATGTCCGCAAGTTCATCCAGATCTACGTCATCAGCTAACGGCATATTTCTAGTATGCACTTGAAGTATCTCTTTTCTACCATCTCTATCAGGTATACCTATCTCTATTTCCCTATCAAATCTTCCAGGTCTTCTAAGCGCCGGATCTATAGCATCTGGACGATTAGTTGCTCCAATAACTATAACTTGACCCCTAGACTTTAAGCCATCCATTAACGTAAGCAGTTGAGCTACAACTCTACGTTCAACTTCACCAGCAACTTCCTCACGTTTCGGCGCTATAGCATCTAACTCGTCAATAAAGATTATGCTAGGTGCATTCTTCTCAGCTTCTTCAAAAGCTTCTCTGAGCCTTCTTTCAGATTCACCATAAAACTTACTCATAATCTCAGGGCCGTTAATGGCAATAAAATGAGCACCCGCTTCATTAGCGACAGCTTTTGCAATCAAAGTTTTGCCAGTACCTGGAGGACCGTAAAGAAGCACACCCTTTGGTGGCTCTATACCTAAGTGTCTAAACAACTCTGGATACCTTAAAGGCAGTTCTATCATTTCTCGAACTTTCTGTAACTCTTCTTTTAAGTCACCAATATCATCATAAGTTACCTCTGGAACCGCGAGCTCTACTTCCTTTGCTGGTTCAGGTCTAACAACAATCTCCGTATTTCTATCAACAACAACAATACCTGTGGGACTTACAGAAGTCGCGACTAGAGTTATAGCTTCATAAACCGTAGGAATCTGGACTATATCCCCCCTAGAAATAGGGCGACCTAAAAGAACGTTCTTAATGTAATCTTCTGGAAGTAAATACCTTATATACTCGGTTGGAGCAAATACAATTCTACTAGCTTTTTTAACCCTTGCACGTCTAACGGTAACATAGTCACCTATTCCGACACCAGCATTTTTCCTAGTAATAGCATCTATCCTAATAAGGCCCTTTCCTTCATCTTGAGGATAAGCTGGCCAAACGGTAGCAGCAGTTACTCTCTTACCAATAATCTCAACAATGTCTCCCGTAGTGACGTTTATCTTACGCATAGTTTCGGAATCAAGTCTAGCAATACTTCTTCCAACATCCCTTGTAGGCGCTTCCGCGACTCTAAGCTTTACTTCAACAACCATATGTTTCCCTCACCTACTGTTCTAATAACTTTTTAATTAACTCTTCTTCAAATTTTTCTTGGTCCAAGCTAATTGGATTATTTAACTTTAAGGCTTTTCCCTCTAAAATTATTTTTGCTATATCCCTAACAACAGACAACAATTCATCCTTATTCTTCAACATAGAATGATTTATATCCCCGAAGTAAATAACGTCATTTCCACTACTTATAGTTAAGGCGGTCCAATCACCTTTCCTAGTTATCTGAACTTTTAAACCATTAATCTCAAATTCTGACATACAAACCACCACAACCTTAATCCACATATGCTAAATCAACTTTTTCATAAAAACAAATTAGTGTATTTCAATCGAAATATCATATATGCACCACTATTACCCTTTGTATTTTTCATGCTTTTTAGTTTTTAAAACTCGATGTAAATTAAATAATTTTTCAAGAGGTACCTTATGTTCCTCCTTAAAAGTTTCTAACACAGTCATAACAAAAATATCATCAACCCCGTTCATTGAGCGAATAACGTTTAAAATTCTGCTCAAATCTTCCATAGAGACTGCTTTAATCTTAACCATCAAGTCAAATTCTCCTGTTACACCGTAAACTTCAATTACTTCATCAATCCGAGAAAGCTCCTTAGCAACTTTACCATAATTTTCAGATTTAGTTTCAATGCCAACAAGAGCAGTTATGTTAATTCCAAGCTTTTTATCATCTAAAATTACGGTAAATCCTTTTATCACTTTTTTCTCCTTTAATCTAGAGATTCTATCATAAATGGTTGAATCTGGTATTCCAGTTCTCCTAGAAATCTCCGCAAAACTAATTCTTCCATTCTTTTGAAGTTCTTTAAGGATCTTAAAATCAATCTCATCAATATTACCCAACTCGGAAATCCTCCGGATAACAATGTAATAAATGGAAGTTTTATAAAAGTAATGTCCCTATACCGGATATTTTCGAAAAATTTAAAAGACACGGATAATCAACACTTCACCAGATAAGTAACAAAAAACGCTACATGGTAATATGAAAAATTTATGCCGAGCAAGCTAACTGGTGAATGGCAGAATGGATCTATATGGAACGATTTATAAATTAGTAAACGGTGGAAGCATTGTTAGCACAAAGCACAATAAAAAAGCGTATTCCAACAAGAATAACCTCAACAACAATAAACTTAGCAATGAAGATACTGCCAATAAAACTTTCAGGCTGCTTAAAAGAACCATACGTAACGATATCCTCTACTTCACCGATATCAGAAATAAGATACAGAACTTTTCCTCAACCGTTGAAAAGAAGACCAACCTGTTTCCCTAATAGTGGAAAAGAAAAAACTAATTTTAATCAAAATTATTACCTAAATTTTCCTTCTAAAATATTTGATCAAAAAATTTTAACAAAATTGATAGCCACAAGCCTATATACGACAGTAAAATAGAAGGCGGGAGAAGTTATGAAAGATAAGGGGGGTCGCAATGTAACACTATTCAGCAGTACTTTCCCGCAGGCTTTATTTGCTTTGTCATTCGGTACACTAGATCTAGTAGCAGGTTTCATTGCGTCACTGGTGGCTTCATATGTTGTTAAAATGCCTTGGATTCTAATAATATATCCCCCCCTTCTCACAGTACGTGGAAACATAAGCGGTATGTTTTCGGGAAGATTAACTACAGGCCTCCACGTAGGTCTCATAAAACCTAACATTAGAAAAAACACAGAGTATTTTTATAGTCTTCGTGCGAGCATTTTTTCCATGAGTTTCATAAATGCACTTATAGTTGGGGTTCTTACATATATTGTCTTTTTAATATTCGAACCCTTATACTATGTTTCACTACTGATTTTAATCTTCATAGCGGTAATGTCCATGATGATCCCAACAACCATTTCAATATTCTTTTTAGCTCCCTTAGTTGCTATTGTATCATACAAAAAGGGCATAGATCCAGACGTTATTGCCTATCCCATACTATCGACAGTAAATGACATTATAGTATCTGCAGTTTATGTAATAACCATATGGCTGTTTATTTTTTGGGGAAACGTGTTTATAACCGTGTCATATATTTTAATTATCCTCTTTTCCTTCATCTTCATTTACTCATCTAAATATTGGACTGATAAAAACTTTAAGAAAACATTTTCTGAAGGAATGTTTATTCTAATGGTTTTAATGATAATTAGCAATTTTACTGGAGGAGTACTCTCCAAACTAAGATATTACATAGAACGTTACCCACATATTCTTGCCATTTATCCGTGTCTTCTCACAATGATAGGAGACGAAGGATCCATTATTGCCTCCATTACAACCACAAAATTAGGCCTTGGAAACATTAAGCCATCCTTAAAATCCATAGTTTACCGCGAAAATGCAATACCTATTTTTGGAGTTTTGCTCGCCGGGCTTATTATGTCAACGATCTTTGCAACACTTGGCTCATTTCTCTATGCCTTTTCAGTACTTAAACTCGTACAAACTATTTTAGTGTCTTCTGTAACAGTTATCCTTCTTGCCATACCAATAATTCTCGTATCTTTTGGATCAGCCATCATTACTTTTAAACGTGGATTAAACCCCGATAACTTCACAATACCTACAATAACCTCCCTATCAGATTTTCTAACCACAATAAGTCTCTTTACAGTTATTAGGTTAATTATGGGGATCTAATTATCTAAACAAAAACCATGAGCATTTAATTTTTCTTTCACTCAGATAAGAGATAAAGTGTTAAATCAAAATTAAAACTTACCTCTTCTAACAAGTATTTACAATGTTCTCTTACAAAATCACTTTAAAACTACCGACTTGCCTCTCTACTTAGACCTTAGCATTTTCAGAACATCCTTTATACTATTAATAGCATGTGGTGTCTTTCCACTTCGGTCAATTAAAACGGCTTGCATTCCTAAGGATCGCGCAGGTAGAATATCGGAAGATAAAGAATCGCCAACCATAAAGGTATTCTCTGCGCTACTTTTCAAGTCGTAAAGAGCTTTATAAAAAATTTCTCTATCAGGTTTAGCACATCCAACCTCGCATGAAAATATGACAGTAGAGAAATATGAAAGAAGTTTACGCGTATTTTTCCTTCTTCTAACCCATTTAGCAGTAGTTTCGTAAATATTAGAAATTAATCCAAACTTGAAGTTTTCTTTTTAAGCTTTCTAAAACGTCCTCAACCTCAGGATATATACCAAATTCTTGAGGAACCATAAGAATTTCATAAAGCTGATTCGTTAACTCCTAATGGCAATACACGACTTAAATTTTCTCTGTCGTCAGTATATTCTGGAGAAAGAGCCATTTATCATTTTCTTTTATCTAACAGACCACACATTTTCTTCTAAGTCCTTATTTTTAGGAACCTTATTGGTCCTGTGTGCTTCAAAACATAAAGTTCCTTCCATATTTCCAATAGTTATGTAAACATCCAAGTTCTGTAAGGTCTTATTAAGAAGTGTTTAGTTGCATTTAAATATTAGTTTGGCACTTCAATTTCTCCAGCGTTTCAAGAAAATTAAACTCTTAAATTATAGAAACAAATTCGATATTTAATTAACTGATGTACATAAAATTTAGAGAAGTATGAGTTGATGATCAGTGACGAGGTTTGTAGATGAAAAAGATATAGCAATCTTAAGGGTAATAGATGGTTTAAGAACCGCTTTTGAATGGGTGCCAATAGAAAAAATCGTAGAAAAACTTCCATACAAAGACTTCGAAGTTAAGAGAAGAATAAAAGAACTAGACAAAATGAGGTTAGCAAGATACCGTTACGTTAGCCATTATAATTCTTTTGCAGCAATGCTTACAGAAAAAGGATTCGACACTCTTGCTCTCTGGGACTTTAAAAAACATGACGTAATAGAAAAAGTAGGTGCAGAGATCGGCGTAGGAAAGGAATCCGTCATAATTGGATGCGTAAGTCCAAAGGGTGAATGGGTGGTAGTAAAATTCCACAGATATTGGGCAAAAGAGTTCCGCAACATAAGAAAATCACTAGCTTATGCTTCCATAATAGTTAGAGGTAAAGAACTCAACCTTGAAGATAGCCGCATCGACATACCTAGAGCAAAAGCACAGGTAGAAATGAATGCGTTAGAAAAATTACATAAAATAGAGGTAAACGTCCCCGAGCCGCTTGGAATTAACAGACATGCAATAGCAATGAAAATGCTAACTAGAAACGGCGGAATACCCGCTCCACAACTAGTGCGTGTAAAACTAACAGATCCAGTCACAGCTTATGAAACAATTGTCGAGGACTACATAAAAATGGTAGATAAGGGAGATGTCATTCACGGCGATTTCAACGAATATAATGTTATTATAACTGAAAATGAAACTCCATACTACATAGACTTTCCACAAGCAGTCCCAAAAAGTTACCCAGAAGCAAAGTTCCTGATTCGAAGAGACCTAAATAAAATATCCCATTACTTTCAACTAAAATATAGGCTAAAAACAAAAGATGTAGAAAAAATATTAAAGGATCTTATGGAAAATAATAATCGAAATTCTTTACTACAGTAATTAAAGTATCCTCAACTTTCCCAAAAACTGCTATCGATCAAAGATAGAGTAAAATACCCTCAATGTTCAATTAACATAATGCTTAAAAATGGTATTGTTAATTTAGAAACGCCTATAAGTTCCTGCATGTCAAAGTGGTTTTAAGTTCAGAACTTCGTGATGAAGGAGGAAGCAATATGGGCAAAGTTAGACCCGCTATGATAAAGAGGACAGCAAGAGAGTTGATTGAAGAGTTCCCAAACGAAGTTACCACAGACTTTGAGAAAAACAAAAGAATAGTTGAAAAATACACAAACATAACTTCTAAAAAAGTTAGAAATAGGGTAGCGGGATATCTTGTAAGATTAGCGAAACTAAAATTAGTAGAAGGAGTTAAAGTAGAATCGGAAGAAGAAGCAAGATAACAATGACTTCAAAAAGAGTCTATTAAACTAAATTTTTGAAGCGATACATTAATTATATATTCAATTTAGTTTTGAAATATCATGGTAAAAGCTAAACTTGAAATGATGACGTTACCCCCATTGATCCTTTTGGAAATGATAAAAAGCTCTTGCCGGCTGACGTCCCACACGACCACCCGTATCTTATCCAAACATTAACAAATAAGCAATAACTGTACCAATATCTAATTTAGGAGGTGGGAATCTTGAGTGAATGGAGAAGAAAAAGAAGAAGAACATGGTTTGATGACATTTTTGAAGAAGTCAGAGAAATGTTTGAGGACTTAGAGGAAAGAATGTTCAAAGAATTTGAGGAATTCGAAAAAATGGCACCAAAAATCAAAACACCATCAGGTATGGAAGTAAGAGGACCAATAGTTTGGGGCTGGTCAATGACCATCGGACCCGATGGCAAACCAATCATTAGAGAATTTGGAAACATCCCAGGAAGGAGAGTAAGAGGAGAGCCACCGATAAAGGAAACTAGAGAACCACTTGTAGACATTATTGAAGGAGACGAAGAGATAATAATAGTGGCGGAGGTTCCAGGAGTAGAAAAAGAAGAAATTGATCTCAATGCCACAGAAACAGAACTTGAAATAAAAGCAGGAGACAAATATTACAAGCATCTAGAGTTGCCCACTGAAGTAATACCAGATAAAGCGAAGGCAACCTACAAAAACGGAGTACTAGAAATTCGCTTACCAAGAAAAAAGGCTAAAGAAAAACCAAAAGGAAAGAAAATACAAGTAGAATGACAAATTTATTTCGTTACCATTATTCATTCTAATATTTTAAGACGCAAACTTTTGCTATCATGCACAGACTATGTTATTTTGCAAACCGTTATATTTATATAGAAGTGCTATTTAGGCTTTTTTGCAGAATTAACAACCACGATTTTAGCGGTGTTATTTAAAATAAAATTAAGGGAGGAAATAGAATGTCTAAACAAGCAGTTGGAGTTCCAGTCATAATTTTGAAGGAGGGTACTCAGAGGACTGTTGGTAGAGATGCTATGAGAGCAAACATAATGGCAGCAAGAGTAATAGCAGAAGCAATAAGAACGTCCTTAGGACCAAGAGGAATGGACAAAATGCTAGTAGACAGCCTAGGCGACGTAGTCATCACCAATGATGGTGCTACGATTCTTAAGGAGATTGATGTGCAGCATCCAGCTGCGAAAATGATGGTAGAAGTAGCTAAGGCTCAGGACGACGAGGTTGGAGATGGAACAACAACAGCAGTAGTAATCGCAGGAGAACTGCTCAAAAAAGCAGAAGAACTACTAGACCAAAACATACACCCAACAATAATAGTAGAAGGATACAAAAAGGCAGCAGATGAAGCCTGTAAAATTCTTGACGAAATTGCACTAACCACAACACCCGACAACTACGACACACTTGTAAAAATTGGAAAAACAGCGTTAAACAGTAAAGCAGTTGCTGGCGCAAAAGACCTCTTCTCCAAAATAGCAGTGGACGCAATAAAACAAATTGTAGAAGAAAGAGATGGAAAACTGTTTGCAGACATAGAACTTGTAGGCATATTAAAGAAACAGGGAAAAAGCCTACTCGAAACGGAACTTGTCTCTGGAATCGTTATAGATAAGGAAGTTGTTCACCCCGGTATGCCAAAGCGCGTAACAAATGCAAAAATCGCCCTTGTAAATGCTCCACTAGAAATAGAGAAAACAGAGTTCGATGCAGAAATCAGAATCACAGATCCCACCCAGATGAAAGCTTTCCTTGAAGAAGAACAGCGCATGCTCAGAGAAATGGTTGAAAAAATCAAAGCAAGCGGTGCCAATGTCTTGTTCTGTCAGAAGGGTATTGATGATGTTGCTCAGCACTTCTTGGCGAAAGCAGGAATACTAGCTGTGAGAAGAGTCAAAAAGAGCGACATGGAAAAACTAGCAAAAGCAACAGGAGGAAAAATAGTCACAAGCATCGACGACCTAACACCAGAACACCTAGGAGAAGCAGGACTAGTAGAAGAAGTTAAAATCGGCGAAGATAAGATAGTCTATGTAAGAGATTGTAAGAATCCGAAAGCAGTAAGCATCGTGATTAGAGGTGGAAGTGAACACGTTGTCGACGAAGCAGAAAGGGCACTACACGACGCACTATGTGTAGTTCGGGACGTTATTGAAGATGGAAAATATGTTGCTGGCGGTGGTGCACCAGAAATAGAAGTTGCAAAAAGACTTAGAGAATATGCACAGCAAATCGGTGGAAGAGAACAACTTGCTATCGAAGCTTTTGCAGATGCCATCGAAATAGTTCCAAAAACATTAGCAGAAAACGCAGGACACGATCCACTAGACATAATAGTACAACTTAGAGAAAGGCACGCTAAACCTGACGGAGTATGGTACGGTGTTGACGTATTCGAAGGAAAAGTTGCAGACATGCTTGAACGCGGAGTTCTAGAACCACTAAGAGTTAAGAAACAAGCCATTAGATCAGCGAGCGAGGCAGCCCATATGATCCTAAGAATTGATGATATCATTGCATCAAAGCCAACAGAACCATCAAAGGGCAAAGGCGGCCCAGAAGGCATGCCAGAATACTAAACTAATAATATAATACACCATAACACCTTTTTCTGTAAATTTTATTCTTTGGTATTGGAGGTAAATATATGCGAAGAGGCTTTTTTATCGGTCGTTTTCAACCCTTTCACAAAGGACACCTATATGTTGTTAAACTTGCATTAAAGGAGGTTGACGAACTAATTATTGGCATAGGAAGCACTCAACTTAACTACGAGGTAAACAATCCATTTACATGCGGCGAACGGCTTCAGATGATTAGAGAAGCGTTGCGAGAGGAAAATATATCTCCCGACAAATACTGGCTTATACCTATTCCAGACATACATAACAATTACGTCTGGGTTTCTCACGTAGAATCCTTATGTCCGCCTTTTCACGTAGTCTACGGCGGAAATAAACATACACTCAAACTTTTCGAAGATGCTGGCTATGAAGTCAAAGAAGTTGAAATTTATGGTTCAGGAGAATACTCAGGAACCGAAATAAGAAAGAAAATGTTAAATAAAGAACCCTGGGAAACCTACGTCCCACTTGCAGTAGCAAATTTCATTAAAAAGATTAGGGGCGTTGAGCGACTATTAACTATAGCAGAATCAAAGTAAGGAATATCTCTCAATGTCCACATACTTTCCTCCAACATTTGCCTTTAACTTAAAACAGCTAACATGAAACTTTCCAAAAAAGTAATCTTCATAATTCCTGATAAACCTCTTTAACCCTTCAACATCAACTATTTTTCTAACACGAGCAACTGTGACATGTGGTATTTCTTCTGCATGTCGATCCAAAGTAACTGCATGCACTTTCTCCATTAAACCGTGAACTTCTACACTTTCAACGCCCACCCATAAAATCCTAATAGGTAATTTAGCTGAGGGAAAATGCTTAACACCTCTGAGCATGATCTCAAACGAATTCATGTGAATTTTCCGCAGTTTCGCTCTCATTTCATTAATAGTTTTCCATTGAAGCTTGCCCAGAAAATTAAGTGTTATATGTAATCTTTCGTTAGGTTGAATTTCTGCAAATCCTTTGTCTATTAATTCCCTCTGAAAGCTGCGAATTCTATTAACTATTTCTTCATCATCTATGTCTATTGCAATAAAAAAGGAACGAACAGCCTTTATCATCATGCTAGACTTCCATATAAGCTTTACTTACTTCAGTTAAATTATTCTTAATGTAAAGATGATTTTAGTCAAATTTAAATATATAAGTGACCTCAGATGAAAATAGGTGTATGACAAATAGATCATAGTATATTGAAAAGGTTTATAAGGGATAAAGTGAGAGTGAATACGAAAAATTTAAAAATGTAATGCGCAGTACAAGTGTTTCGCCTTGTTCACTCATAGTGATTTGGGGGGTGACTAGTTCTCAGATAGTTGCCAAGGGGTAGTCAGCGTCACCCCTCACAAATGAACTCAAAATAATGTTTAGAGCTAAAATTCATCGTTACTGATCTAATGTAGAGATCTTTCAATGGAGAGGTGGGCTTCAACTAACCTTGAAACTAAAATATTATAATAATATATTATGGGGGAAATAAAATTGACAGAAGATGTAGTAAATAAGAAGAAAGAAGTTATGGTTTGTCCGGAATGTGGTAGTACAACTATACTTTTTGATCCAGCTAGGGGAGAGCATGTTTGCGCATCCTGTGGATTGGTTATTTCCGAGCATGTTGTAGATACAGGACCTGAATGGAGAGCTTTTACTCATGAAGAATTAGAGAAGAGGAGTCGAACCGGGGCTCCTACAAGTTATAGATTTGCTGATAAAGGTTTAAGTACAACTATTAGTTGGTCTGATCGTGACGCTCACGGTAGAAAACTTTCTCCCTCAAGAAGAGCTCAAATATATAGACTTAGAAGATGGAACATTAGAACAACAGTTAGAAGAAGTCTTGCAGACGGGCTTATCGAATTAAGTAGAATAGCAAGCCAAATGGGAATACCAAACGATGTAAGTGAAACGGCAGCTCTACTTTACAGAAAAGCCGTAGAAAAACGGCTAACAAGAGGACATCCCGTTAGTGCAATGGCTGCAGCAGCAGTCTACCTAGCATGTAGAATACACAAAATACCAAGACCATTAGACGAGGTAGTAGCTCAAGCAAAATCCGATAGAAAAGACGTATCAAAATGTGTACGAGTTTTAATAAGAAGATTAAAACAAGAGTTCCCAAGACCCACAGCAATAAACTTCATACCAAGATTTGCAGCTGAACTAGGCCTATCAACAAGAACCCAGCGAAGAGCAATAGAAATCATGAAGAAAGCTCAAGATTCAGGAATAACAGCCGGGAAAGATCCATCAGGTCTGGCCGCTGCAACAATTTACATTGCCAGCATACTTGAAGGAGAAAGAAGAACACAAAGACAAATAGCAGAAGTAGCTCACGTAACAGAAGTAACCGTTCGAAACAGATACAAAGAACTCTGCAAAAAACTTGGAATAAAAATCAAGGTCTAAAATGCTCTCCCCTTTTATTTTTTCACTAATTTTGATACGTAGTTTTACTCTATGTTTGCATGTCCAAAACGCATGTCTTCTTCTTTTATACCAATATATGTTGCAAGACCAGCAAAAATACCGTCAAGAAAAGCAGCCACCGAAACTTCAAACTCTGTACCATCCGGGGCAAACGGGCTTCTCCAACCTTTCCACTGCCTAATATCCCAATCATATATATTGTCATGATCTTTTCTTCCAGGTATCTTTATTTTTATATCTGAAATTTCCCAAAGAGCGTTTTCAAACGATGTTATACCAATTATCATGCTTCCCATTTCCTTAGCTATTCTTGCAATACTATATGCAGCGCCACTACCACTTGCAGTGAATGTAATTTGCCCTTTACGCACAGGTCTATTCAGAGGTTCGAAATCTATGATACTTGTAACGAAGGCATGAGGAATCTGATCTAATCTCATCTTGAAAGGCCCAACAGCCATATTAAATGTTTTACCACGAGCACAGAAATGAACAGTTTGCTGACTATAATATTTTAAAAGAAAATTAGCAAGTAAAGCAGTTATCTCATCTTCATCACTATAAGCAACACTTAGATTTTTCTCAGCCCGATCCAAAAGTTCAAGAGCAGTTTCTTTAGATATTTTGAAACTTTTTTCGACATCCTCATTGTTTAAAATACATTCCATTAAACCTCTACAAATAGCCTCGGAAAAAATCAACTGCGTATATTCTGAAGTTGTACCAAGCGGAGTAAATGGCTTTTCATCCTCTTTATATTTTGACAGAAGTTCCTCACGTTTACAATCAGGTTTTAAATATATCACTGGGAAACTTGCCAACTTAGCTAATGGGGAATCCAAGGAACCAGTTATTACGATAATTTCACATCCAATTTCCCGCCCAAACTTAGCTTTCTTTAAAACTTTCCCAGTTCTCCCAGAAGTACTGAAACAAATTATAATATCGCCCCTTTCTAAGACGGCGTTTGGATCGTAAACAATATATTGCTCTAAAGTTGGATAAACGGCATTAAGATTTAACTGCGTCAGTCTGTCGGCAAAGGTCCTAGCGCCCAGAAGAAGACTCCTACCTCTAGCCGCAAAATGAATTCTTTTATCCTTAAAATTGGATATATGCTCCAGAAACTTAATTATAGCGTCTCTCTGTTTGTTAAAGAGGAAATTAATATTTTCCTTAGCCTGTTCGATAAGATACAAGGAAGTATTTTTTGAAACATGTAAAGATCTCTCAACATCGTTTTCCCTGATCGGAACATAAACTCTTAACATGACGTTCCCTCGGATAGACAATATCCATAAATATCTAATACAATGTCTATTTGAGGTTTTCCTACCCGTTCGACAAAATCCCAACTAATCGATTAAAAACTCTAAAAGACACAATTCACAGAATAAGTCAAGGAAACTCCATCTCTTTCTTTTCTTTAGCTTTAAGCACCTTCTCTGCAACCTGTCTCGGTAAACGAACATCTTCAGCCCTATATTCGGTAGGACTTTTCAAAATCATGCCAACACCATCAATAATTTCAATTTCCCACATTCTAAGATCATGAGCAGTCAATCTACATTTTTCAATCAGTAAAAACCTCCTAAGTACACCGCCTCTAACATACTTCCTAAAACGGAAAATAGCATCACCGATATGTTCCAAGCCAAAACCAAATGCTTCTCCAGTTGTAATAGCATATTCACTAACAGCATAAGTAGTAAAATTCCAAGGATGCAAAACCTTCTTAATAATATAGCTTTCTCTACGAGCCATAGCAGGAGCGTGAAGCCAAAAAGCACTCAAAGAATCGATAACAAGTCTTCCGCGACCGTAACCCAGTTCTTTTTTAGCATCAATAACCTTTTGAAGAAGTTCCTGAGTATCAAGCGACTTCAACATCCAAGGATCATCCTTCTTCTTCAACAAAGCATCAATAATAATAAGCTGATTCTCGTCAATAGCTTTCTCAAAATTAAAGCCGAACAGAGAAGCAGCAGCAATAATACTCTCCCTACTTTCCTCAGTAGTACAGTAAATACACTTATCCCCCTCCTTAATACCCTGAGCAATAAAATGAATCGAAGCAATAGTTTTACCAGTACCAGGCTCACCAACCAAGGCAACAAGAAACCCTCGAGGAATACCACCCTGCAAAAGATTATCTAACGAAGGAATACCAGTAGAAATTCGTTCAATCCTCAAAATTTAAACCTCCAATAATACCAAAAATATAATCCCCAAAACATATTTATAATTGACCTTTTTTCCATTTCTCATAACTATCCAGAGTTACAACCTCAATTTCATTAACAGACAAATCGTAACCTTCTCTTTTTACTCTAGCTAATACATAGCGATGTAATAATTATAGTAAATTTAAAGGAAACGTGGGGAGTTTTAAGCATATTTAATTAAAAAACACAGAAGTGGAGCCGGGGGTGGGATTTGAACCCACGGTAAAGCGGATCTGCAATCCGCCGCCTTAGCCATTTCCGCTTTTGTCTCGGCCACCCCGGCTTATGGATTCTATTTTAAAATTTTCCTATTTTGAGGTTTTTATGTTGAAGTGAAAAGTTTTCATTTTAGCTTAGCAAGTTAAGTAGGTGGTTCAAAATATTTAAGTTTAGCGGTAATTTTTGCCGTGGTTCTTAATTTTACTGGGTTGTTTTGCACAATTTATTACGGCAGTTTAATGAATTCATGCTTATATGAAAGTTATGGTCCTATGTGTCCTATTGTTGTTTGTACTATGACCGTTTTTAGTCCTGCTGCTTCAAGTATTCTCTTTACTTGTAACATTTCTTGTGGTGTGGGTTGTTTGATGTCTCTTCGTCTAAATTCAGGTCTATAATCCAATACACAAACTTGGATTTCAGGATCTATTTCAGCTATTTTTTGCCCCATTTTAAATAGTTCATCCATCGTTGGGTAAAAGAATTTATTGTAGGGAATTCCGATCCCCATAAAAACCTTTTCAGGATAATAGTTATCAGCTATATATTTAACAGCATCCCAAGACGTCTTCAAATATTTCATAGCAAGTTCCTTATCATCGATACCCGTAATCAACTGAAAAGTCTCCAAGTTTAATGCTTTGAGATCCGGGCCAATATCAGTAATTCCCGCCTCCATAAGCTCATCAATATAGTCCCTTGTTAAGATTGTAGTATTTGTGTCGAGATGAAATCTAGCTTTCTCATCTCTATTCAATCTTCTGAGCTCTTTAAAGAACTCCAATAGCCATCTCCGGTTAATAGTAGGTTCTCCACCACTAATAGCCATTCTGTCGACCCCGTATCTTCTCCTTAGAGAAGTAAGTTTTAACGCTGCTTCACGTGGAGTAAGCGGAGTACTGACACTATCATAGGTTACAAAAAAGTTCTGACACGTCTTACAACGTAAATTGCAGCCAGCAGCAAAACAAGCAACCTCAATATAACGTCCAACACCCTTCAAATAATATGGCGTTCCAACACCACCAACACTATGAGGAGTGAACCCCTCTATAATTCTAAGCGGCGTCGTATTTGACACATCTGTCTCTATAACCATTCCATCTTCAACTTTCGTATGACATGAAGGCTTAAGTTCACCGTTAATTAAAACAGCACAACTATAACATCCACCAGTCCCGCAAGGAGCAAAAAGAGCACCCTTCTCTGGAAACCGAGTAAACCTATAACCAACAATTTCCAAAACCGTTTTAACAGTCAAATACTCCGGAACCTCATATTTCTCACCATCAATTGTAACCTTAATAGTTCTCCGAGGTTCAAAATCATCTACAGGAACAATCGCCTCATACGGACAACCCAAATAACACGCTTCACAGCCAATACAACGCTCTGGACTAGGGCATCTTATAACACTAGAACAAAAACCACAATCCACACACCTCGATCGATCTCTTACGTACTTCCTATACATTACTGCTCCCAACTTAAATCATCCACTTATCTATTAAAATGAAGCATTCAAGTGGATTTATTTGTGTTGTTATTTACGCTGTGTTTCATAAGTTTAGAAGCGAAAATTAGCAAGCATTCATTACATGCATAAATGTGATGCGAGGTGTCTTCCATAAATGTAGAACGTCCGTCGTTATAATACATGGCGTTTTTAGCCTAAAGCTGGCTTATTTTCGTTTAAGGTCTCCTTTAATTTAAGTAGTGATATTGTTCCTCCAACGAAGTTTAGGAGAGCTGCTATGTAAAGGTTTTTAGCTAATCCTAGTATTTCACCGGTTACTCCGCCGAGAATTGCTCCAAAACTTCTTCCTAAATTCATGGAACTATTTATTATTGACATCCCTCTTCCTCTTTCCTCTTCTGAAGTTAGATCAGAAGTGATAACCACCGATCCAACATATATGCCCGTATAAAGAGGAATTGCCCATAACGCCGCCACTACGTACGGGTTTTGAATGTACGGAAGAATTAAGAAAAGCGCACTGTATCCAAAAGAACTATAGAGAATAACAAGCTTTCTACTTACTCGATCAGCAATTTTGCCGAGTAGAAGTGATGCTACCATACTAGCTAGTGTTGCAGCAGCATTTGAAACGCCCAAAAGAATATAGGTCCCCTTTATACCTTCAATAAAATATATGGAGAAATATGTGGAAAACGTGCTTGTTCCGAAGGAAATGAAAAACACAACAAAAAACAAAGCAAGGATCTGTGTTCTAACAAAAATCTGCCAAAAAGTAACTTTACTTTTCTCTCCCATTTCATAACCATGTTCAATCACAGTTTCTCTTAAACACACTAAAACAATAAAAGTTCCAATCAAAGATGATAGGAAACCGATGAAAAACACAAAGCTAAGCCCAATAGTTTCAGCACCAAAACCTCCAACTAAGCTACCAGCAAACCATCCAATAGATGTATAGGCTCCATATTTGCCCACACCTTCCCCTTTCATTTCAACATGTTCACTGAGAAACGCGTAGCTAGTTGGAAGTGAAGCCGCGTTAAAAACTGTTACGAAAATGGTTGCCAAAAGAAAGTGGAAAGGATTTCGCAATACAGCATAAAGTAAAGATAGAAGACCCGAAGTAAATAACCCCAAGATTATGAACGGTTTCCGTTTACCTATTTTATCCGATAGATGTCCCCATAAGGGGGAGGCGGTCATAGAAACCAAAGATGGAATAGAGCAAACAGCGCCAATTAAAACTAAAGACGCCCCCTTTATAAAAATGTAAATTGGCATAAAAGCCCATATTAAACTCCAAGTGAAAGCATCTAAAGCATAACTAATATACAAGGGCATTATCTTTTCCGTTTCATTTTTCAACCATTGCCACCTTTAACTGTTCTCTAAATAGCTTTTAACATCTATTTGAAGTCTCTTTGTAACTTCCTGTAGAATTGCATTAAAAATATGTGATTTTTCTTTCGCGTTTTTATATTCCTTTAGTAAGTTGAAGAGTGGAATTACATCGTCTTCAGATAAGTTAAAAGTTTCTAATACCCTTTTTCTAACAGCTGATCTGGGATTTAAAAAAAGAAACTGGACAAGTTGGGTTAAATTTTTCCCCTTTTTTGAAAGAACACCCTTATCAAAATCTAAAAAACGTGGTCCGCCGCTGGTAATTATGATGTGACGCTTAGGTAAATGTAACTGGCCGTGAGCTACGCCAATTTCATCCATTTTATAAGCTTTCCAAAGACTTTTCAAAACCGCTTCTCTAATCTTTGCAAAATCTTCTTCCTTCAATAGAAAATCTATTATAAAATCTCCTTCCAAAAATTCTTCTATCAAAAATCTTTCTCTTTCGTCGTAAAAGTAAAGTTTGGGTCCAAGCCCATACTTATTCAAGTAACTTAAGAAATGAGCCTCCTTTCTAGCAGCATTCTTAGCGCACTGCTCATCTTTTTCGATCTTAACAACCATTTTATTTTCATTTTGCTTTAAAAGCAGTGCAACAAAGTTTGTACCTTTCCCTAAATAAGAAAGCTGTCCTTTTTTAGCCAATTCTAACAAAATCTTTTTCGCTCTTTCCTCTTTAACCTTATTTGTTGTTAAAATGTCAAGTATTTCTTCCAAGATTTCACACCTTACTTAGGACTTAACTTTAATTCTCTTATTAGGAAACCTCTAATAATCTCGTACAGAAATCCAGCTTCACTGGGGAGGCCAACAAAAGCTTCCTTCCCTTCTATTAACAGTACAGGAAAGTAATTGTAAGAAGAAAGCTTTTCTTCATCATTTTCCCATCTTACATCCACCTTAACATCAAAGTCTTCTTCAATTAAATCTTTTGTCTCCAAAAGCCATAGATAACAGGTATAACTTGGATAATCTTCTTCAGGACCGATAACCTCGATCTTCACCTTCTTCATTCAAACCCCCTTCGAAAAATTTTTCAATTCCCCCTAGAATTTTAAGTTTGTGATTAACATGGAGGTTAAAACTATATATTTTGAACGTCCAGGACCAGAGAACACCGATAAAACACTTGAAGCAGCGAAGAAAAGAGCACAAGAACTAGGCATCAAATATGTTGTAGTTGCAACAACCTCCGGGAAAACAGGGGCAAAAACAGCTGAAATATTTCAAGGAACAGGTATAGAAGTCATCGTCGTGGCTCATCAATACGGTTTCCGCGAAGCAGGAAAAATAGAGTTAAAAAAGGAGTTTGAAGAGAAAATCAAAAATTTAGGAGCAAAGCTCCTAATAGGAACAGACATTTTCACCATGGTACCCAGAGCTTTTAGAGGAAAACTAGGAGGAGACCCGCTAGATATCGTGAGCGCAACATTAAGAATGTTCTGTCAAGGCGTGAAAGTTTGTGTTGAAATCGCAGTCATGGCAGCAAATACAGGTCTCGTACCGGTTGATCAAGACATAATAGCCATAGCTGGCACTGGCTCAGGAGCAGATACAGCAATAGTGTTAAAACCAGCAGACATTTCAAGAATGTTCACCGACCTTAAAATCAAGGAAATCATAGCAAAACCGAGATAACTAAATCACTTTAGAGCATCTTCGTAGCGATTTATTTCTTTATAGCAGATTGTCCTTGTTTTTCTACCGTTTAGATAAGCTAATGTCAAAGTAAAGAGAGAACTCTCATTCCCTTAAGCAGGTAAATAACCTAAAATATCTCATTAACTATTCATTTTAGTAAGGTTAAATAATTTGACTTCGGTGTAGGAATTGTTAATAAGTGAAATTGTACCTGGCATAATTCGAGTACGAGGAGAGTATAAATCCTCAATAGGCTACCCTTCAAGTTACATGTTCTTTGGAGACGATGAAATCGCTATTATTGACACAGGTACCCTAGACTTTCCTCGTAGAGAACTATTAAAAACCATTGAGAAACGTGGTTACGACTTTCAAAAACACGTTAAAACAATTATAATCACGCATCCGCATCCCGACCATATAGGGGGGCTAAAATGGTTAAGAAATAAAACAAAGGCTGAAGTTGCTGCTTTTGAAGGCGTTGAGGAACTCTTAAAAAAACCGTCAAAAATATTTGAAAAAAATTTTAATGTTGGAACGTTCAGCAAATTAAAGTTAAAAACCCTAAACCCAACCTTTGATTACGAGGAACTAAAAGGTGTGGATGTAGATCACCCACTTGAACAAGGAGAAACCTTAACCTTTGGAAATCATAGATTGAAAGTTTATCATACCGGAGGGCACTGCTTTGGTCACATTGTCCTATACGATCCCTTAAGAGAGGTTCTCTTTGCTGGAGATGAAGTCCTATGTCATCCTCAAAGCCCATTAAAATTCTTCATAGATCTAACTGGGGATGTCGAGAAACGGGAACATGCACTTAAAGTTCTCAACAAGCTAAACCCTAAATATTTACTGCCTGCACACGATGAACCAAGAATAGGGGAGCAGGCAAAAATTGCACTAGAAACAGCGCTAGATGCCCATAATATATGGAAGGAAACGGTAATAGACGCTGTCAAAGCTTTAAACAAGGGGAAGCTATCAGAAATCGGGGAGCGTGCTAGGAAACTTCTCAATATGAAATGGACGCAAGGAATGGACATGCTTGTAAACGATTTAACAACATTAGCTTTTCTGAAACAGCTTGAAAAAGAGGGAAAAGTGGAGAAAATTAAGGAAAAGAAAGAAACCCTGTGGAAAATAAAGACTTTATTCTAAAATTAATTTACGTATTAGAGAATTAAAAGTTTAAGATCTAATTTTTGACTGATACTCGGCTAGTAATCTTCTTATTTTCTTTGCTTTTTCTCTACCAAACTCTGGGATTAAATCCTTTATTCGTTTAATAATATCTCCAACTAACTCCGTGTCATTAGCTTCCAAATATTTATCTATTGCCTTAAAATAGTAATCAACAGCTTTACCGTATTTTCCACTTTCCTCCCATGCTTCAGCTATTGTCACCAAAGTATCAGCAACACTTGGCGTATCTTCTTTTTCCTCTATAATATCTAAAGCTTTCTTAAAATATCTCTCAGCTTTCTGAGTATCATTTAAAGCTAAATAACTGCTACCTAAATCTAGGTAAGCACTCACTAATCCATCAGTAATATTCAGTTTTTTATACATCCTTATGGTTCTCTGCAAATAATTAATTGCGTCTTCAAACTTTTGCATGTTCAAATATACCACTGCTAACCCATAGTAGGTGTCCGCTAATCCCTCTTCTTCTTTAAGTTTCTCGTAGATCTTTAAAGCCCTATTGCAACAGGAAATCGCGTTTTCATGTTTTCCAAGATTACTAAAGGCTATGCAAAGATTATAGGAAGTATCTGCTATACCCTTCTCATCACCAATCTTCTCATAATTTTTTAAAGCTCGTAAACAGCAATCCACAGCTCTTTCATGTTCTTCACTTTCAAGTAAAATTAACGCTGCCTGATTAAATCTCTGAGCAGCACTCAAAAAATCGCCGCTTTCTTCAAATTTCTCTCCTTCTAAAATAAGTTTATCAACATCTCCATTTTCTTCCTCAGCGTTTTCACTAAACTCACCATTATCCTTGTACACTTTTCTCACCTTTACTACTTACCTTATTCTGTCTTTATTTTTGTATCGCTGCAAAAACTTTTCATTTAAGCTTTAAAAGTTTTGCTTACAGTGTAAATTTGCTTAACCTAAAATATTTGAAATCAGCTGACTTACCTTCGGTATTTCAGACTGCTTCATTTTATTCAGAACAATTTTAACCCGAGCTTTACCTTCAATGAGATCTGGAATAGATTTAAAGAACTCTTCGACGGCGATATCAAATATTTTCCTATATCCAATTTTCTCTATGGTCCACCCATAGTATTTTTTCCAAGAAGCTCTTGGCAACAATTTCTCAGCAGTCAAATACGGGTTCAGAGAAGCGGATATTGTTACAATGAAATCCAAAAATTTGCTTTCCCTTTCAACAGGTAGAAGCTTAAACCTTTGCTTAAAAATCTTCAAACTTTCATATTGCGCCTGAACTGTTTCAACAGATTCAACTATACTTTCTCTAAAAGCTCTTCTAGGCTTAGTCCCTTTAAGATTAGGCGTATATGCTATAGTTCCTCTTTCACCAATAACCACGATATCTTCCTCAGCCTTTCCAAGTGAAAAACCAGCCTCCTCTTTTGCCACATCTAAGTCGACAGAAGACCAGTCAGGAGATAAAGTTACCATACCATAAATTTCCCGAATGTTATCTTGCATAGTTAGTGGGTCGGAGCTTATTATATGCGTGAAGTGACGTGTTTCACTTGTAGCAATTTTAGCGTCTTCTTGAGCGTCAAGAGTGTACATACTGTAGATGACAGCGTCTCTAAGCTTTTCAAAAAACTCGTCAAAACCCAACTTACCAAAAGACGGTGAACTAATAGTGATATCTTCACCATTAGCAAATCTAATCAAAGTATCCACGGTAAATTTCCCTTGAAGAGCAGACTTCAAATGAAGAATGCATGAGCCATATGGGAAAATTTTTACTTCAATATTGCCCCTTATTGGCAAATCCAATACTCCCTCGATTAACAAATTTTTTTGAGACTTAGCTACTAAAGGCGCTAAATGTCTTATCGGAAATTTAATTGTTTTAGATAACTTTAAAAGCTCGTGATGAGTTGCTCTCCAAGAGCCGTGCACATTTATCCTTAAAAGTCCAACTCCCTCTATGTAGTCTATTACTCTTTTTTCAGCATCCTTCTCCGCTATTTTACACTTTCTCAAAACGTAATCAGGTTCTCCTAGAAATCTGAACCTTTCTTTTAACTTTTCAGGTTTCTCTATAACATATATTAATGGGAAGACCCTGTAAATATCTATTGAAGCAACACGAAGGCTTACTAACTTCACTTTTCCTCCCTTCTCTACCTTAATGACATTAACTACTGTTGCGTTTTTAATAATGTCTCAGCTCTTCAATTAATAGTTGGCTAGTAATATTTTTCTTTCTCTTGTTTAACTCTCTTTACAATAAGAGTTAAACCCTCTACATCAACCACCTTGACTTTATCGCTAGTTGCTATGAAATCTTCTTCTGTTTTTGCAGACCATTCTTCGCCTTCCACATAGACGATGCCTTTTAAATCAGGCGTTATATCAGTCTTCGCATAGCCTGTCTTCCCTATTAAAGCTTCTATATCAAGCGTCTTCTTCAACCGTTTAGCTTCCAATCCCTTATAAATTATAAAACCGAAGAACAACGAGGTAAAAGCCGTTATGGTAAACGCTAAGATTCTGAAAGTCGTGTAGAACCGAGGTGGCACATACCATCCCCTATATTCAAACGGCACAAAAGGAGGAATTATCAGCAATATACCAATAAGAATACATACGCTTCCACCCACAGCTAAAGCACCAATATGCGTTTTTAACTCAGCTATAAACAACGATACTCCAATCAGAAGGAAAATCACTGAAGCCGTACTAACACCAATAACTCCTAGACCAACTAAACCGAGAAGCAGACATATACTTCCAACAAGTTCAGCACCAACACCGGGTGTTACAAGACCAAAGATCAAGGAATAAATTCCTATCGTTAAAAGTATAGATACTATCAAAGGATCACTTACTGCATGCAATAGCAAATAACGTGTTCCCCGTGAATAAAAGATAACATCCTTATTACTTATACCGGAAAAAGAATACTTCTTAAGTATCTTTCCCTCTATGGTTTGATCTTTATCCAAAAGCTTCCAAACAGGGGTAACATTAGCTAAAATCTCTTCTTCTACCTCTACCAATACCTTACCTTCAAGTTTTGAAAACAACTCTTGCAATGCAATATCAAGATCTGACGTAGATTGAACTACAAACTCTACTACTCCGTACTTCAATGCCTCCTCGGCGATTAAGTTAAGATTACTTAAGATAAATTCAACGGCAGCAGTTTCATTTCTTGAGTGATGGATTGCAAGACTTCTCATCTTAGCAACAAGGAAATTTATTACTTTATCATCGGTTACTGGCCGCCCGTATTGGTCAACGGGGCTACAAGAACCTATAACCGAACCAGTGGACATAACCGCTATATGGCTTGCCATCAATATGTACGTACCGCCACTTACAGCTGTTGCCCCCTTCGGATAAACAAAAACTGCAATAGGAACTTTTGAATTTGAAAAAAGCGTTATAATATTATCTATTGCTCCAAGCTCTCCGCCTAAAGTATTAATCACGAAAACAGTTAAATTTGCATTAATTTCCTCAGCCATTTCTACAGCGTTTTTAAACATTTCGTACGTTGCCGAAGTTATTTCCCCATCAAAATTAACTACAAGAACGCTATCAGAAACTCCCGCTATATTGCCAGTCGGAATATTAACTACTAAAATTAACCACAAGATTAGGAAAACCGTACTCAACAACACTTTCACATTTTTCATGAATTTCCCCATATCAATTAAAATTTCTAGGGATTTTAAATATATTGCAACAATTGTTTAACTTCTCCTCTAATAAATTAAAAGAAAGTTGCAAATAATTCAAACCCTTGATACTGAATATATAACAATTCTCCCGCGTTCAATTTTAAACTCTAGGCTGTATCTTTTCCCTTCCAAACTTCCCTGTAAACTATACCCAATCCTATATTTTGGAGCAGGAGAATTCGGATAGTTCACCAAATATCTGTATAGTGAAAGTTTAGCCCTTTTCCTCTTAAGTCTCAAAAACAACTCCTTAACCTGCTCTTTTGATAAACTAACACTTTCAGATTTCCCCTTAGAAAAAACAATTTTCCCTTCTTTAGCCAACCTAAGTATTTCCGTTCTCGGTATCATCAACCTCACCTTCACTCCACGTACAGAGACTTGCTATTTATGAGTATGGATAAAACAGTTACAAAACTTATAAGCATTGTTAACTTTACAGCCCAATATCAAGATAAATTGTTTACGTTTACAATACCACGCAAATCAAAACGTTAAAATACTATTCGCATCAACGTCTCTCTATAGTAAAATTGCATAGAGAAAACTCAAAATATTAATTTAAAAATATTTAACGCCAAAAGCTTTCTATATCATGGTTATACTAAAGTATTATCGCTAATAATATAACTTAGAATAAATAGACGCGTCTAAAAGCGTTAAACTTCCATCTGGACACCTAACTTCAGTAAAATACCTAGTAACCTGACCTTCAACAATACCAGAATCTTATGTAAAATTAAGAGAGGAAAATCATTTATCTTACATATAGGAAAAATATATTACTCACTGGTGCAATAATTAATAGTCACAACAGGTTTGTCATAATACATGTGTTTCCTCTATACATTACTTAAGCAATGACAAACACAACAATTGGAGGTGTCTCTAGTTGGCACAAGCAAAAAGAGAAGAAAACGTAATATTAGTAGGTAAAAAACCCCCAATGAACTATGTTCTAGCAGTTGTAATGCAATTTAATAGTGGAGCAAACGAAGTAGTAATAAAAGCTAGAGGAAGAGCAATAAGTAAAGCCGTAGACGTAGCAGAAATCGTCCGACAAAGGTTCTTACCGGAAATGGTTGAAGTAAAAGAAGTAAAGATAGGAAGTGAAGAAGTAGGGGAGGAACAAAACAAGAGAACTGTCTCAACAATAGACATAACACTAAGAAGAGTAAGTTAATCTTGTTTTTAACTTAAAATCTCCTGTTTACCTAACTTAGTTCTATTCTTTTATTTTGTTTGCCAATTATCGCTTTAAAGCAATAATTTTGGTTATAAGTTTATTTACAGAGCTTCAAAAACAAAAATTTTGAATTATTTAGGTAAGCCTAAATAATTTCCTTCAAGAACTCAGTTAGCGATAAAAATATTTTTGTATATAAAAATACCACAAATTAACAAGTGTTCATGTTGACTGTGGGGGGATTAGTGGCGAAAGAAGATTTTATTTTAATTGAAAGAAAAGCATCAAAGGGAACCCTTTGTGGAAATTGCGGCCATCCACTAACAGTAGAAGTGTATTGGAAATCTGGAAAAATAATTAAGAGAATTTTCTGTGAAAAATGCGGTATGGAAGCATGGAGAGAATAAAACACTATATCAATTCATTAATCTCGTAAATCATAACTGTATTTAGAAATTTTATACAACAAATTATTTATTTTCAAATTTAAAGTTGCACACATTTTAAAAACAAAAATGGAAATTTTTCATTTCCAAATAAGGTTGCCTTATAGAATTTTGCTGCAAGAAGACCACTGGTTTTAACCGGTGGATGAATCATAGGTCTGCCTAGGAGATTTTAAATAGTTGAAACATAACTAAACCTTGAGGATGTTCCCATGAAAAAAGAAGTTCAGGTAACAATGGTAGGAAAAGTTTTCAGACCGAATAAGAGAAAGGTTTTAGTGTTAAACAAGTGCTTAGAAGAATATTTTGAGCTCGTGAATTGGTATCTGAGCTTTAACTTAACGTCAAAGACCTTTCTACACAGAAACTGTTATGAGAAAGCAAAGCAACGGTTCAACCTCAACACAGCTTTGATTCAGACAGCAAGGGCAGTGGCAGTTCTGCACAGTTGAAATGGTTAAACGAAACGGAGAATGGTACGCACATTTCGTGCTTAAGAAGGAAGTTGAATTTCACGAGCCAGAAACTGTTGTTGGTGTAGATTCAGGAGAGTGGAATATTGCTACCGCCATTGCTATTTCAAAACAGAATTCTAAGCCAATGAAGGGACAGTTCTGGAGCGGAACAAGGATAAGAGAAATCAGAGGGAAATATGCTCATATCCGAAGAAACTTACAGAGAAAGAAGAGACTGAATTTGGTTAAGAAGATTGGTCGCAGGGAGAAGAGAATAGTAAATCAGTTGATACATGTGGTAGCTAACGAAATTGTTGCTTACGCTAAGCAGTTTGAAAAACCAGTAATAACCATGGAAAAGCTTAGTGGAGTTAGAAAGAACATGAATAGTTACGCCAAACTCAACAGAAGGTTGCATACCTGGAGCTTTCGAAAGCTACAGCAATACATCGAATACAAAGCAAACTTGGAAGGTATACCTGTTGTGTATATCGATCCCAAGAACACTTCTTCAAAATGCCATAGATGCGGGCATATTGCCCGAACAAATGGGAGAGAATTCAGATGCCCCAGGTGTGGTTTGGTTTACAATCGAGATTTAAACGCTGCAATAAATATAGCCTACTCCTTAACGAGAGGAGTAGGATGGGGGAGCTGTGAATCTCCCTCGAACTCCCACATGAAGTGCTGGTGAAAAGCCAGCACAGAACGGGAGAAGCCACCGTCTTTAGATGGTGGCAGTTCACAAACGATATGTTAAAAAGGTCTTCCTTTTTAAGTGAAGGTGAGTTTACAAAAGGTCACCCTATAATCGATATTTGGAAATGGAGGAACAATAAATGAGCGGAGAGAAAATATATTACCGTGTGGAGAATATAGTGGCCAGTGTGATACTAGAGGATAGAATAGACCTAGAAAAAGTGGCAAACGCTTATCACAGTGTCGAATACGATCCAGAGCAGTTTCCAGGCCTAGTATTTAGGCTTCAAAATCCTAAAGCTGCAGTACTTGTATTTAATACAGGTAAAATGGTTGTTACCGGCTTAAAAAGAGAAGAAGAAGCGGAGATCGTCGTCAACAAAGTCATAGAGAAGATAAGAAAAGCGGGAGTACCGATTAAAAGCAAGCCCCAAATACAAATACAAAACATAGTATCCTCAGGAAGCATAGGTGGAGAAATTGATCTTGAATTAGCTTCAATAACTCTTGATGACTCCCTATATGAGCCGGAACAGTTTCCAGGATTAATTTATAGAATGAAAGACCCTAACGTTGTATTTCTACTTTTCAGTAGCGGAAAAATAGTATGTACGGGCGCCAAAAAAGAAACTGATGTAGCAAGAGCCGTTAAAAAACTTGCAAAAGAGTTAAGAGAACTCGGACTTGTTACTTAAACAAACTCTAACCTTTTTATATTAGCATTAGGAAACATTAATATCCATTTTTAGTCAAAGATAAAATAGTGGCCCTTTTAACATTTTGGGGGAAAAATAGCTGAGATTTAAATGTCAAATGTGTGGACGCTGCTGCCGAGACAAAAAAATGATAGTAACACTAACTCATATTGATGTAATTAGAATAGCTTCTTTCTTAAATTTAAATGCACGGGAAGTTCTAAGGTACGTAGCATTTTACCAAATAATTGGTGAAGGCGGTCAGAAACTTATAACACCTCCCATTATTACAACAAGGGGTATAGCATACTTAGGGCTCCTTAAACTAAGTGATGGATCATGTATTTTCCTTTCAAAAAATAAATGCTCCATATACCCTGCTAGACCAACCGCCTGCCGCAATTTTCCGTTTACCTTCCAAGTGAAAAATGGGTGGCTGTATCAAGGAATATCGATAAGGGCAAAAGAATACTGTAAAGGGCTTGGGAAAGGTGACGAGATAAGCGAGAAAAAATTAGCTAAAAGAGGCACAAAAACTATTAAAGAACTAAAAGAATATGAAAAACTTGTTTCAAAGTGGAATAGCCTTGCATTAAAAGGCCAAATATCCCCTACACCACAGCTATTTATCGAATATGTTCTTTCCAGAGGATTCTTGGATTTATCCATACTTCCACTTAAGTAATTCTAAGTAAGTTTAAAGACGTGATATCCCGAAATTTTCTCCTAAGTTTTTATGGTCCTCATTGCGAACTTCGCAATACGACGGAAAAATCTGCTAAAGGTAGGACAAAAATCTACAATAAATTCTTGAAGTTTTTGCTTGAAAAACATTTGACATATTCAAAATAACTTTTCTAAAACAGTTAAGGAACGTTCAAAGCAAAGACTACCATTCTTTCTAAAAATATCAACTATCATGCTTTTAAATTCAAAAAGCGGTTGTGTTGGCGCCTAGCACATAGTAGAAGTTGAAGTGAAGCATTACAAGTAGTCAGCTAAAATGCTTAAAACCAAAAAGTATATGTGTAGCCGAAAAGTATACAAAAATAATACCTCTTTATTGCGGGGGGTACCACTTGCACCTTAGAGACATGGCGCGGAAAGCTATCGAAATTCTTCAAGAAGTTGGCGAGGAAGGATGCCTCATCCTGGAATTAGCCTATAAATTGGGAGTTTCGCGAAGACGCATCTATGACATTGTAGCAGTACTAAGGGCAGCTGATCTAATAACAACCAAAAGAGAGAGACGAGGTACCAGAATAATATGGAAAACGGAACTACAATACTTAAAAGAGAAAAAGATGCTCTTAGAAGTCATTAAAAAGGAAAGAACGCTAAGAAAAACCATTGAAAGAAAACTCTTAGAGTTAAGGGATAAGGAAACCTGGATGGAGGAGGAGGAAAAGAGGGGGAAGGCTATAGTTCAAACACCTGAAATGGTAAAATTTAATGTAAGTAAATTAAGAATAAGGAGTGATGGCGGATACTTAAAAGTATCAAACAAAGGCATAGAAGCAATTGTAGAATCTACGCGTCCAGGCATAATTGTTGAACCCGTACGCATATATGCTCCGCAAAGAAGACCAAGACCACTAAAAGAATAACTATGCTTCAACATGGAGTCCCAGTAATCCTTATTTAATAGACAATTCAATTGAGCATATTTACCATAGATTAGGTTTTCACTCTACCCTCAAAACTTTCACAATTTCTCCTCTTTTCACTTCCCTAAGTTTATTCAAATCACTGATAATTCTGCCTATGACATTAACCTCGGAATACGGCTCAATTTTCTCATAGAAAATACATAAAGCATCTCCCATCGGCCAATATGCTATGTCCCCAGGTTCTATGTCTTTTCTCGCCTTTTCTTTTCCCATCTTTATTCCAACATTAAAATAAATTTCACCAGGCTTTTGAGGAGGCCACAACATAACTCTAGAAGTTATTGGAAGCTTTAGTAAAAGCTTTTCAACAGTTCTAGGAGCTTTTATCCTTATGAATTCACCTAAAACTTCCTTCCCGCTTCCAAAAACGAACTTTATTTTAAATCTACTAAGTTCACTCATTCAAACACCTCAACGCTTCTTTAAAACTCCTTTATTTAATATTTGTATAACGTCATAGCGGCAACTTCTTAATAAACTCTAAGTAGGAACTAAATGTGAACCATCACAACTGGGAGCAAGGTGAAGTTCAGGGAACCCTTCTCTACATGTAGCAAAAGTTAATCCATGTTTCGCAGCAATTTTCCTAACTTTTTTCATGAGTTGTCTTCTAATAGATGAAGGAAGATAGCGTGAAGCCCCTACTTTTTCACCTAACTTAAAGTAGTATTTATATAGTTTTCTTGAAATTGTTGGAAACCTTTTCTCAAAACGTCTCCAACTGTCAAACTTAGGTTTAAAGGTGGAACTGACAATGTGAAGCGCGCCTGCTTCCGCTACAGCAGATATAACATCCTCTATATCTTTCTCACTGCTATTTAAACCCAATATTATTGGGTCCACCCTTACAGAAACCTTTACTCCTTTCTCAACAAGTTTTCTAATAGCATCGATTCTTTTCCACGGATTTGGAGCATAAGGTTCCAGTGAAGTTGCAATTTCTTCGTTCACAGTTGTTATCGTGAAGCTAACGGAACTACGCATAGACGAAAGGATATCAACATCTCTAACCACGAGATCAGATTTGGTTATGATTAGAACTCTAACGTCATATTTCTTAAAAAGCTCCAAGATTCTTCTCGTTAATTTTAAGTCTTTTTCAATAGAAGGGTAAGGATCAGAGCTGTTCGACATGGAAACAACGAGATTTTTATCAATTTTCCTAATGTCTTTACGAATTTTTTCTAAAAGTTTCTCTTTAGGTCTGCAGTTAAAGGCATGAGGAATATATGAGGTAATGTAGCAGTAAATGCATTGATGCGTACAGCCAGTATAAGGATTTAAAGTATATTTTGGAGGACATGTGCAAAGGGGGTTTTTCCAAGGATCGAAAGGTTTAATCACTTGCATGATTTCTCCCAAGCAAAGAAATGGTCTTATCTTTAATACTCAATAGTACAAGCATTTTAGTTTTCAAGTATTTAAGTTAGGGTTAAAAGATTTATGTTTTCTCCAACAATCATAGTTGAAAGGAAAAATTAATGTAGAAAAATACAAATGTTAGATTCAGGTTGGTGCAGACAATGAAACCATGGTTACTAAACATCTTAGCTTGTCCAATATGCAAACATCACCCACTTGACGCTTACTTTTATACTTGGGAAACTCCGAACGGGCAAATAAAAAAAATATGTGAGAAAGCAGGCGAACCAGTAGAGGAACACCTAGAAGACTACAAAACAATGTTAAAAGATCTCATAGATGGAATTATTAGTCCACCAGCAATGGAAAAAATCAAAGATGAAACAGAAAACGAAACAACGATAAAAACACTAGAAAAAGTTAGACAAACAATTTTAGGGCTTCTAGAGAAAGAAGACATAAAGAAAGCAGCAAAAGAATTCAAGAAACTAGAAGAACAAGTTGAAAGCAAAGGAAGAGAAACCGTAGAGAAAGAAAAAGACAAAATAATAGAATCCATAGCGGAAAAATACCTAAAAGAACTAAGCCTCCTATACAATTACATGATGCTCCTAGAAGTTAAGGAAGCCCTCCTATATTGTCCAAACTGCGGTAGATGGTACCCCGTAGGAAATCAAGTAGAAGGAATCCCAGAAATGCTACCCGACGAACTTAGAGAAAAACATGTAGACTTAAAATTCTTTGAAAAATGGAAAGAAAAAATACCTCAAAACATTCTTAAAGAAGGAAAACCCTTTGCCTTACCATGAACTCTTACCTTTTTACGTCCTAAAAGGATTGACTTTTCATCCTTAATTATATGTTGCAATTTAACACTAAAAGTGCCTACCATCTTCCGTGTTTTTTGCTTATCAACAGATTTTCTCCGCAAAAAACGATGCAAACTAGAAGTGAAATCACATTGTTGCGAAACTTTAGCTTTCATATTGTCTGTATCTACTGTTTTTACGGGTAGCTTTTGTGTTAAAACGTTTTCACTCACACTTACGTTAAAGATAATTGATGTTTTAATCCATATGTGAACGGAGAACTCCAAATATAAGGAATTATAAAAGTCCTTGGAGAAATTAAACCTAATAACGTATATTCCCGGTTGAAAATCCGGTGGAATATGCCATAAATAAAAAATACTTCCATTATCGTCGGTTAACCCCTCTAAGATAATTTTATCATCGTTTAATTCAGCGAAAACTGTGGCATTAGGAACTGGATTCTGATTAAAATCATCTAAAACAAGAATTTCAAAGCTACAGTTTTCACCCCTACAAATATCTAGTGAAGATATGTTAATGGAAACATCAAACATGGATTTTACAACCATTGAAACATTGCAAAAACTAACATCATAGTTGATCTCGTTGAATGTAACATTCAAAACATGAAAACCAACATTTTCACTAAGCGAGATATTCAGAAGAAATACACTTGACCCATTAAACAAGGATACATTAAGCAATTCAACATCATCCCAATAAATCTGAACACTGCCATTTAAAGGAACCTCGTCATCAGAACAAACATAAACATTAACCATAACACTATTTCCTCTTAAAACTTCGGAGCAATTAACAGAAACATAAGTTAAAGAAACCTCCCTGAAAAACTGCTCCCAAATAACCGAAGAATTCTCGTAAACCACCAGATCCCTAGTATCCATGAACCATCCCGCAACGTGACGATAACCCGGCAAAACATTCGCATAAGCAGCAGGAATCTCCACCTGAAACTCACTATAACCACTCTCATTAGTAACCCCAAAGCCACTAAGCGGAAACTCCACAGGCCACTCACCGAAAAGAGAAACATTAACACCAGAAACACTTAACCCCGTAAAATTATCAACAACCCTAAATGAAACCCGATAACTCTCACCAACATAAACCACGTTCGGAAACTTCTTAACAACTTCAACTTTTAAAGGTCTAGGCAAAAATTCTGGAAGCATAAGCGTGCTATTCGAAGGATTGAAAGTTTCATTACCTAAAAACTCAGCATATATAGAAAAACTCCCAGAATAAGGTGGAGAAAAAACTGTTTCAAAAACACCACTACCATTAGTTACACCAGTCACATTAAACACAGTAACATTTCTCCAATCAAAAACAAAAACATGCACTTCACCAGATGAAATAGGAGAACCCAAAACATCATCAAAAAGCTTTACAAACACCTTAACAGGTTCAAG
>JAUQZC010000091.1 GCA_030587435.1 Candidatus Baldrarchaeota archaeon
ATTCTCATCCACTCCTTCTCATGCTCTTTCGGGTATAAAATCTGATTTACACCATCCTCCAAAGGTGCAAGATAAATGTGCGGATGAAACCTCAAAAACATGTAAACCTCATTTTCGCTTAAAAACAGCGGAACGGCATTCCTACTGTCAAAGCAGCTTATAATCCCATGATAAATTATTTCCTTGAAGCCCTTGGTTGTGTATATGGCTACTCTGTCAGCGTTTTCTCCCTTAAAAGGCGGCTTTACCTTTCCACAGCCAACAAGCAAATACTCACCCTTATAATTAACTATTCTAATATCTTCGATGCCGTAAATGAAGTCCTTATGCTGGCTTCCATCCCCCTTAATGACAGTGCCTAAACGTTCAAAATTCACTCCATCGCTGCTTGAAAGAATCCAAATTTCAGAAATGTAATTTTCAAATGCCGCCCGCTCAATACCAAGCTTCTCATCAAAAATTTTAATCCTCTCATAATTCATGTGGCAACGAGGAGCCAAAATCACTCTATCGTTATGTAATATCGCTCCCGGATTAAAGACGGCGCCTATCTCCTCCTTTCCTTTTTTCCGCCAAGTTAACCCTAAATCTTGAGGTTTAACGATAGGATTCCCCTCATAAGAAGATAGCTTAAAAATGAATTTTCCAGACTTAAGCTTTGATACTTGACCCTCGCCAAGCTTTTGAACCGTTAAGTCTAATTCATTCAAGGCTTGTCATCCTCTTACTAACGGCTTTTAAGTCTTTGTAAGTAATCTGATATATAATTCTAAATGCTTCTTCGCAGTGTTTTCCCATGAGGTAAGCCTTCTGTAGGCTTCTGTACGTCTAATTATGTGGTTTCTGAAGTTTGGCTCCCTAATTATTCTTAAGACCAGCTTTGCGATGACCTCCGAATTGTATGGCAAAACTAGAAGTTCATCGCTGATATTTTTCAGTTCCTCAAATTTTGGTATTCTAGAGGCAATAACTGGCTTTCCAGCTCCAATTGCCAGATGCAACGAGCCTGAAGAAGAACGGTCTTCCTCATAGTATGGAAAGAGAACAATGTCGCATGCATTGAAAATGTAGGGAACATCTTCATCCGGATAATACTTGTTTGGAAATATAACGTTCTCCTCTAAATTTAGCTCCTCAATTTTCTTCTTTAAAGAATCCGCATAGTGCCTATGCTCTTCTGGAGCTGTGGGCGCCAAACCGCCAGCAATAAAAAGATAGGTGTCTTCTATTTCTCTTTGAATCATGCTGAGGGCTTCAATTGCTATGTGAAGGCATTTATGAGGTTTAACGAAGCCGAACATTAAGAGGACATTCCCTTCCAATGGTAAGCCTAGTCTCCGCCTCGAAGCTTCCCGGTCAACCTCAAATATCTTTGTTCCATGAGGAATAACCGAAATCTTTTCTGACGGCAAGCCAAGTCTTAGCAGTATTTCCTTCTGAGACTCCAAATGGACAATTACATGGTCCGCAAGCTTTGCGATTTTACCGGCATACTCCTCGTCTACCTTCCATCTTTCACAAACTTGCGCTGGCCGAACGCAATGAATTGTTACAACCTTTCTGGTTCCTCTAGGTATTTTCTGCAGTAAGGTTGGCAATCTATCGTCAAATTTGTAGATGCTATACTCATGCTGAATATGCAGTACATCTATATCATCTAGATGCGGAAGTATCTGCTCAACATAATCCTGTTCTCTGCTCCAACATGGAATAACCTCAAAAAATTCTTCTTTTATAGGTAAAGCTTCTTTCTCGGCGATTACTCTAACACGGATTTTAGGCGAAATTTTCCGCAGACCATCTATAAGAAAGCTTGTGTAGGCGGCTATTCCGCATCTCTGAGGGTAATAAGTCGAGATATAGGCAATTTTTAATTCTGAAGAGTTCTGCATCACTTTCCCTCAACTCATCATTAAAGATAAATCATTTGGAATTAAATTATAGCCCCTCTAACTATTTAGGTGATCTATAATGCCTTACATTATTGAAGTTACGGTGAAAATATTTTGATGAAAAGTCCACCAAAGGGAACATCTGCTATAGTGCACTAATGACATTGCTTCCAAAAATTTATGCTATGCGATACGGCGCAGAATCCCCATGGGCAGAAAACAAAGATATTATACATAATGCATGCCAGACCTGAAAATCCCGTAGTCTTCGAAATCAGAGGATAACCGTATACATCGCCTCTTTTATATTCCTAAGAATGCTTCAGAAACCATTTAAATTCTCTCAGCATTATTGAATAATGTGAAGAATGATGGTTGTTGCTGGAAAAATTTTCAGAATTTCTGAAGATATAACTATAGAAGAGCTGGCTTCTAGGCTTCAGGGCTATAGAACTGAAGAAGAATACGAAGAGGGAGATTATCGATTCAAACTTGTAACGGAAATCGTCGGATTAACCACTAAAAACAGTAATCTTAGAGGAATCTACTCTCACGATTACATAATTCACGTTTTTCACCGCGGAAAAGTCATTCCTTTGCCACGCACAATCGAGGCTGTATTTAGCTTTACAGAACTCAAAGACAAAACTCTATTGACTATTGTCGAGAAGAAGCGACTAGCAAACTTCATAGCAAACAAAATGAGCGAAATAATCTTCGGAAAAGCTGGCTTAATAGTAGAAGTCAGAATTCCGCCTGAAACCCTCAGAGACTTTCACTTGAAAAACCCTGAAGGCACAAAGATTACATTCTTCGACAACGTGGACATACCAAACATTAATAAGCTCTCGCTTTACGGACCAGATTTAATCAACACAACACTATTTGAAGACTATTGTAAACACGGAGACTTATGGTATATAGTTACAAGAGCTAAAAAATACGGCTACGTAGTAGGAATAACCCGCGATTCTTCAGTAACAGTCTTTAACCTAACAGATAAAGAAAAATATCTTGAATTCATAGAAAAAGAGATATGCCCGCTAGTTTCATAGTGTACTAAACGATTTCCCATTTTAAAACTGCTCTTTACTCTTCGTTAATTTGTTTTCAGCGGCTACGTGTGCTTGTCTAGACAGATACACGGTAACTGCCAGAAAAACCGCTGTCGAAGTCATTAAAATATACACTAGGTTTTGAGTATTCTGAAGATTTTCAGAATAATCTAACAAATGCTCCTGATAATCGCTGTTTAGCTTTGTATAATTTTGTTGAAGCGCAGTGTAGTTTGCTAAAAGTGCAGAATACGATGAATTTAACATTGAAAGTTCCAACTTTAACTCACTATAATTCGCTAAAAGAGCGGAATATTCCTCTAGCAACAGCTGATAGGACGAATTCAAAGTTACAATTTCACGATAAAGCCCCAACACTGTGGAAGAAATTATTTGTATCGTATGCTTACCCCAATTGTAGGATATGTAAAGGTGCAGATGCTCTGTATCTGGAGTATTTAGAACTTTAGGCTGCACTTCCACATTATCGATAAGTACAATTATTGGATTATCTGCCAGTTCTGCGGGAACAGCAACTCTCACAAATCCAGAAACAAACTTCTCAGTAGTAGCCTCAAAGCATAGAATTACACTTCCTGTTTCGTCGGTTCTAAACGCGTAATTTGAAATTGACGAATTAGAAATAATGTTAACGTTACGTTTCTCTTCGTTTAAGATGATTTCAAATCCAAAAAACATTCCCATTAGAGGACAAATGTCACTTCCCCGATCACTTATGAGATAGGGTTGGTCACCTATTCCATCTTGGTTTGAATCTCGCCCTGAGTAACGGCTCCAATAATTGCCTTCTCCTTTATAGCTCCAAATATTATTAGATGAACTGATCTGTGCATCCATAATATTGTCAATGAAGTTATTATGATAAATTATGTTATTGACACTGTTGAAAATCACTATTCCTTTACTATTGTTTGATATAGTATTGCCCGA
>JAUQZC010000112.1 GCA_030587435.1 Candidatus Baldrarchaeota archaeon
CTTCCGAACCTGGTAAACCCATTTCAAATTGAAAACCAGACTCCGAAAAACCGAACTTAAAATCTTTAGAGAAACGTAAACTCATTTTACCTCCCCTTTCACTCAACTATTTCGTAGTATGCTAAGTTAGTCGCATTTAGCCTTAATAATATTAGCGTTTTGCGTTAGTAAATTATGTTGAAGTTACTTGTAATCTTAAAAGACAGAGTAAGAGATTTGTTGCCTATTTAGGGGTTCAAACTGTAATACCGTACGAAGGTTAATAAAATGATATTTAGTTTAATGCTAAGGAGCTATGAATCTTGTTTTAATAGTTTTTTGGTTTGCTCTAATTCTTTCTCTAGTTCTTCTTTTGATTGGAATGGTGGCCAAATATTTTTTTCACGTATATACTCTATAAATTTCCATATGGTTGTGTTTGCCATCTTAGCTGCTTCTTCAATACTTATTAATCCTTTACGATATTTTTCTGCGGCTTTTTCCAGTCTATGCTCAGTGATCTTTGATAAAATCCATTTTCTGACCAGTGTTGCTTTATCAACATTTTCTTCTTTTGCTATTTCCTCTAAGATTTTTGCGTCTTCTTCTTCCAGTCTTGTTGAAATCAACCTACTTTTTTTCACCTTTCTCACCAATTTTTCTAGTATAAATGTAACTCGCTCAGGTGTTGTGCCTCCAACCGCCAGTAATCTATTTAAGATGTCTAGTAGTTCTTTTTTACTGATAGTATTGTTAAGGTAGGCGTTTAGGAACATTAAATCTGTTTGAACAACTTTCGCATTGCGTTTAACCATTTTCCTATATGCTACTCTGTCAGAAGTAACTGCTACACCATTTTCCTTAATGGATAATACATAGGTACTTGCTTCTCCTTCACCAATGAAATAGTCAAGTTCGTTTGAAATATCTACGTTAACGACTTTTATAATTCTCTGTCTTTTTAATATATTATTATAAATTATTGTTATAGTGTTGGTGTTTGAAATGAGAACAATTGCTGTATCTGATGAAACTCTGGTTGAGTTAAAGATTTTAAAAGAAAAGCTTTCTGCTAAGGCTTACGATAATGTGATAAGGTTTCTATTGAAGAAGGTTAAAGAAATTGAGGTTAAAGAAGCCCTTAAAGTTTTAGAGATGGAAGATGAAGAAGTTGATGAAATTTTAGATGTTATTTTGGAGAGGAGGAAAACTTGGTGGAAGAAGTAATCTTCGATACGGATGTTTTTATAAATTTGCAGAAAAGAAGTAATAAAAACTTCTTTTCAAGGCATTGAAAAACTTTAAAGTTTATATTTCAATCATTACCCTTTATGAATACCTTTTCGGAAAGAAATATGTTGGAAAAATGTTATTAAACTAAAAGAAGCAATTGAAAAGGTATTTGTGGTTATCCCTTTGTCCCAGCAAATATTAGAGAAAATGTTGGAGATAGATGTTTTTTTCAAAACGCGGTGAGAAACTGGATTTTAGGGACATTGCTATAGGTGCTTCAGCAATAGTTGAAGGTCTAGTTCTAGTTTCGGGAAACCTATCACATTTTGAAAGAATGAAGAAATTTGGCCTTAAATTTAGCCCTCAAAACGAGTTTTTAAATAATTTAAAAAATCTGTAAAATATCTAATTTATTTATATTTACTTAAGATCTTTGCGAGTTTGCTGGCAGTTTTAAGTCCATTACCTGTAATTATTGCAACCGTTACCTCGTCTTCTTCTAAATTAGCCTTTTTTAGAGCGGGTATTACGACGCCGGATGTTATTTCTGCGAATATTCCCATTTTTCCAAGTTCTAAAATTCCTTGGATGATTTCATTATTATTGACTGTGATGACGTTTCCTTCTGTTTCTTTTATGGCTTTTACTATTTCTTTTCCTCTTGGCGGCTTGTTTACGGCGATTCCCTCAGCTAAAACCTCACCTTTTATCGTGTCCTTAGGTTCTTTTCCGAGAAGACCGTAATATATTGGTTTGCACACATCGGATTGTACACCGTAAAGTTTAGGCATCTTATCAATGATGCCCATGGATTCCAGTTCTTTGAATCCTTTATAGATTCCTAAAATTAGGGATCCTCCGCCTATAGGAACTATTATATTATCTGGGACTCCTATTTGTTCAAATATTTCATATGCAATTGTTTTTGTTCCCTCTATGAAAAATGGATTCCAGTTATGTCCCGCATAATATGTTTTCTCAGCTTCCTTTAACGCCTCTTTGGCGACATCTTCTCTTGTTCCTTTAATCTTCACCACTTTTGCACCGTAGATTTTAAGCTGCATGTATTTTTCTTCACTTATTATCTCAGGGACATAGATGCTGCATTTTATTTTAGCTGCGGCGGAGTAGGCTGATATAGCTATTCCAGCATTACCAGAACTGTCTTCAACAATGCTTTTTACACCTATCTCCTTTAGCTTGCTTATAAGAACCGTTGCGCCACGATCCTTAAAGGAACCTGTAGGAAACATGTAATCAAGCTTTAAGAAAATGTTTTTACGCATTTTTACTATTGGTGTAAATCCTTCATTAAAAGATACTATTTTTTCATCTTTCTCTATCGGGATAAGTTCTCTATATCTCCATAAACATTTACTTCGCACCTTCACTTTCTTAAAATCAAACGAAAAATCTGGCTCCACTTTTATGTTAAGATAATTCCCACAAGAACATTTCCAAATCGATTCGTTTATGCCATACTCGTTTCCACAATTTGGACAATAAAGCTTGAACAACATAATACCCCCAACACTCAAACCTCTTCCTCAACTTAAGTTTATATAATTTTCAGAAACCATAACCCACAAAATATTTTAAAATATCAACCTGCTAGCAAAAGGTACGCGTTGAGAGAAACATAAGATTATCTTTTAGATATGCTGCTGAACATGAGCCACGGAAATTTTCCGCAACACGTTCACCAAAATTTTGTCTTTAAAATTAATAGTAGTGTGACGGAAACCTAATATATAAGTTTTTAGTTTGAAAGCTGACAGTTCAAAAGAATTTGAAATGAAAGGTTTCAAATTTAATTTATTAATCAATATTTGAGATTTATTGGCTTCGAGGAGTTTTCAAAAATTAATTAGGTGTTTACGATATACTTTCTTCTTGTATTTTGGAACCTTACCAATATTAAAGTCGTTAAGATTTAAACAAGAACGAAGAGTTTAGAAACTAAATGTATAATCCAATTTTCTTTACCGTTTTTCTGCAGCAAAAGTATTGAGAAGAATTTTTAGTATTAGGTTGGTTTAAGATCATTTAACGTATGTGAGCCATTTAAGATATTTTTCCTCTTCCCCTTTAACAATTTTGAAGAATATCTCTTGAAGTTTCCTTGTTATTGGTCCTGGTTTTCCGTTTCCTATTTTTATTCCATCGATTTCTACGATTGGTGTGACTTCTGCAGCTGTTCCTGTGAAAAACACTTCATCAGCATGGTAAAGTTCAGCTCTTGTTAGATCTTTTTCAATCACTGTGTATTTTAGGTCTTTTGCTATTTTTATAATGCTGTCTCTCGTTATTCCGGGAAGTATCGATGCTTCCAGCGGAGGAGTGTAAAGTATATTGTTTTTTATGATGAATATGTTTTCTCCTGTGCCTTCCGACACAAAACCCCTATAATCTAACATTATTGCCTCATCTACTCCACGCTCTACTGCTTCTATTTTTGCAAGTTGATTATTCATGTAAGGTCCTGAACTCTTTGCCATCGAAGGAATAGCGTCAGGTGCAAATCTTCTCCACGTTGAAATTATTACTCTTGCTCCTTCTTCCTTTGCCTTTCCGAGGTATGGGCCCCACACCCATGCTGCAATAGCCACTTTTACTGGTAGGTTTAAAGGATTTACTCCCATTTCTCCGTATCCACGGTAAACTATTGGCCTTATATAACATTCTTGAAGACCATTTGCCTTTACAATTTCTTTACATGCGTTTATCAATTGTTCCTTTGTATATGGTATTTTCATATGGTAAATTGAAGCGGAGAAATAGAGTCTATCTATATGTTCTTTTAAGCGGAATATTGCTGGTCCTTTTTCTGTTTTATAGCATCGAATACCTTCAAAGACTGCTGAACCGTAGTGGACAACATGTGATAAAATGTGAATTTTTGCTTCTTTCCACGGGGTAAATTCTCCATCCATCCAAATATATTTAGATTCTGTGAGCGGCATGTATATTGCCCTCCCAATTTTTTAAATTGCAAAAGTAATAGAAATGTGTTTCTACCCTGTTATATGTGGGGTGTTGTTTGTGATAGAGGTTTCGTCTCCTGCTCGCGCAGATTTCCTGAATACTCATCAAGATTACAAGGGGCTTCCCGTGGTTCCTGCTGCCCTAAATATACGCTTAAGAATCAAAGGGGAAGTTACATATGGGGATAAAGTTTATGTGCGTTCCTTAAATTTTTTAAGGGAAGGCTTGCCTTATGAGGATGAATTTTCGATTAAAGATGTCTTTTATAGAGAGAAGGGTTGGTTTGGGAACTATGTTAGAGCCGTTGTAAATATTTTGAGGAAAAAGGGTTATGAAGACAGGATTTCAGGTGTGCGTATTGAGATTGATAGTGAGATTCCGATGGGTGGGGGATTGGGTAGTAGTGGGTCTTTAGAAGTGGCGTTGGTAAAGTTTTTTGATGCTGCCTTCAATTTAGGTCTTTCCACTAGGGAGGTTGCAGAGTTTTCTTATCTTGCTGAGCGAGATGAACTGGGTATTCCATGTGGTAGGTTAGATCAATATGGTGCGGCTTTCGGCGGTATTATAAAGTTGGAAACACGTCCACCATTTGATGTAGAGATTCTACCAAAGAGAGATTTTCTTTTTGTTATTGTGGATTCAGGCATTAAACATAGTACTGCAGAAATTCATCCAAAACGGCAACAAGAAATTGATGAAGGACTGAAACAACTGCTTGAACAAAAATTTCCGGAAAAACTAAGGGAAAAGCTTTCTTCACATCACTATGAAGTTAAATGGAAGCAGATATCAGAGGAAGAGTTGCTTCCTTATCTTTCAACAATAAACGAGAAATTTGTAGATCGAATTCTCTTCACGATTCGTATGCATAAATCCACAAAGTTAGCGTTAAAAATTCTCCGAAACCAGCCTATTAACGTGAAAGAAGTTGCTAATGTAACTCAAATATCGTTTGAAGATATTGGGAGAAAAATGGAGAAGAATAGGAAAGATCTTGCTCTTCTCGGGTTGATTGTTAACTATCAACATTTGCTTTTAAGAGATCTATACGAGGTGAGTTTACCTGAGATAGAGGAGATAAGGTATGGTATGCTTGAAGCCGGGGCTTACGGTGTGAAGATTTCAGGTGCTGGGCTTGGCGGCTCTATAATTGGAATAGTGGATAAAGTGGATGATGGGGAAAAAGTGCTTAAAGCAGGTCTTGAAAGAGGTGGTGTGAGAGGTTGGGTTTCAACCATTGGTGAAGGTGTTAAGGTGGAAGGGTGATTAAAATGGAGAAAATGTCTTTTGAGTTGGAGCTTAGATGGAATCCTTTGCTTAGAGAATGGGTTATTGTTGCAGCGCATCGACAATTTAGACCATGGCAACCTAAAACTGTGTGTCCATTTTGCCCAAGTTCAAAAGAAGCGAAAGGAAAATGGAATGTTCTTGTCCTTCCTAACAGGTTCCCATCTTTGGTGGAAAATCCTCCTTCGCCATTTTCCTCCCCTAAACCTCCTTATAAGGTTGAGAGGGCCCGTGGAATTTGCGAAGTGATTGTAGAAACTCCTACTCATGAAGGAGATTTATGTGACTTATCGCAAGAAAATGTTAGAAAAGTGATCGACCTTTTTGCTGAGAGATATCAGAAGCTTGGCTCAAAAAGCTTTGTAAAGTATGTTTTTATTTTTAGGAATAAGGGGGCGGCTATTGGTGTTTCGCTGCATCACCCTCATTCTCAAATTTACGGTTTTCCATTTATTCCTCCTCGAATAGAAAAAGAACTAAGATCTTCATCAGAATATTTCGAGAAACATGGCAGATGTTTGTTTTGTGACGTGTTAAAGGCAGAGAAAGAGGACGGGGAAAGAATAGTTTATGAGAGTAGGTACATGGTGGCTTTTGTTCCTTATTCTGCTATGTGGCCTTATGAAATTCACGTGTATCCTAAGCGGCATGTGGGTTCTTTACTGGAGATGAGAGGAGAGGAGAGAAATGATTTGGCTTGGGTTCTTCGCGTTGTTACTGCAACATATAATTCTCTTTTTGATTTTGGTTTGCCTTACATTATGGTTTTTCATCAAATTCCAACCGATGGTAAAGATTATGGTTTTTATCACATGCACGTGGAGTTTTACCCTCCGCATAGAGATAGAGAGAAATTAAAATATGCTGCCGGAGTAGAATGGGGTGCTGGTGTCTTCATATACGATAGGAAACCCGAGATCAGAGCTAAAGAATTAAGAAAAGCTTGTAAAAAAGTTTTAAATACCTTAACATGAAATCTTTTGAGCAGTTTGCCGAATTTTATAAAGGGTATTTGTCAAAAAATACCTTTAGTTCTACTGATAACGTTGTTTGCAGTTTTTTGATTACCAGTTTGCTTTTAATTTTTGTATAAGTGTTTTAAAGGGTGATAAAGACGCTTGAACCGATAAAAATTTAAGTCCTCTTATCTCTGTTTATTTGAGGAGGATCACCTTGGGGAACACCCCAGCATCCCATGTGAAGCATGTTTTAACTATTTTTGCTGTTTTCCTTATTTTAATTTCAATGTTAATGTCTAATGTATGTGTCAGTTTTCCTTCGGTTAAAGAAAGTAGTAAAATTATTTTTGTTCCAGATGATTTTGACATGATTCAAAAAGCTGTTAAAGCCGCCAATGATGGCGATACCATTATTGTTAGGGATGGAATCTACTTTGAAAATATTGACGTTTTCAAAAGTGTTAAAATCATCTCCGAAAATGGACCTAACTCTACAATTATTATAGCAGACATGCCAAGCGATGATGTCTTTGACATTCTTTCCAACAATGTGACTCTCTCTGGTTTCACCATTAAGGGATCAAGTAATGCAGCTGGCATTTTCCTACATTCTCTGACTAGCAGCTGTAACATTTCTAATAACATAATTGTAGATAATTTTTGTGGAATTCGCTTAGATACTGCGCTTAAAAATAATATAAGCAGTAATCTTATTGCAAACAATACATATGGAATTACTCTCGACTCATCTTCGCGTGAAAACACTATTTCTGAAAACATAATTAAAAGAAACGTTCACGGCATATATCTCTCAGATTCTTTTAACAACAAGATCTATTTAAATTGCTTTATGAATGAAAATAATGTCTATTCTTCCGATTCAACAAACATTTGGAGCACACCTGAAGAAGTTAGCTACCTTTACGAAAACAGAAATCTCACGAGTTTTTTAGGGAATTTTTGGAGCGATTACTATGGAGAAGACCTAGATAACAATGGAATAGGCGACTACCCTTATAAAATAGGTTCAATGGATGCAGATGAGTATCCTTTAATGGGTCTCTTTAAAAATAACGTTATTCCCCTAGTAGATATATTTCCTCCCGTGATTGAATTTGTAAATGTTAGCTCCATTCATCCAAAGCCAAACGAAGACATTAAAATAGTTGCTTATGTTATTGATCGGGGTAGCGGCGTAAATAGAACTATACTATGGTATAGTATTAACTATGAAACTTGGATACCCCTAGAAATGGTGAAGAATAATAGTTATTGGACCGCTATTATACCTGGAAAACCAGAAGGAACAACCATTGAATTTTATATTGAAGCCTTTGACAATCAAGGAAACCGTGGGGAAAGCGAAATATATTATCTTACGGTTCGAGCTACCTATTATTTGCCATCCAATCAATCAGGTGGAATATTTGCTGCCGCCTTTGCCCTAATAGTCCTATTACTTTTAATGTTTTTAGCCATCGTAGGGTATATAAGTTCAAGAGAAGAGGAGCCAACCATTCTTCCAAGTAGACCGGTAGTTAATCAAAGAACTGAAGACGAATATTCTCTTCCAGAAGAACAAGCTGCAAATTTGAAGAAAGATCTGTTATCAGAATTACCTAAGCTGAGTGAAGAAGAAAAAGATATTCTCTTCGAATTAGAAAGCGAAAAAAGCGCACTGGAGGATTTATTGAAAGACCTAGATGAAAAATACAAATTGCAAAAAATCAACGCAAAAGAATATTATGAACTCTATAAAAAATATAAAAGGGAACTTTATTTAGTTGAGAAAAAGCTTAGGGAATTTAAGGTGAAACTTGGTTTAAGAGGAACTTTAAGATGTATGGTTTGCGGCTTAGAAATAAAAAGTGGAGAGGACATTGTTTTCTGCCGTTACTGTAACAGCCCAGCTCACAGAGAACATTTACTGGAATGGCTACATATAAAGCGCATATGCCCCTATTGTAGGCATCCTCTTCGTGAAACCGATTTACTGTAATATCGTGGTTACGTTGTGCTTTCTATTCCTTGTATTAAGTTGTCTATGCATATTCCTAGTTTGCTACTGTACCCTCCTTCAAGCACGATGAAGACAGGTAGCCCTAAGGATCCTATTCTTTTCCCTATTTCTTTATAGCAGTTTAATGTCAGTCTTAATCCGCCTAGGTCTCCTTTAAGTGTGTCAAAACCTGCTGATACAGCTACAACCTCCACATCACTTAGGTCAACGTTACTAAGAGCCTTATCCAAGGTTTCCAAGTACAGTTTATCGTCTGCTCCCATTGGAAGAGGATAATTGTAGCAGTTACCTTCACTTATAAATCCTGTCCCAGGGTAAATGCCCTTAGTGTGTAGAGAAATGAAAATTACGTCCTCTGAATCTTGAAATATTTCTTGGGTTCCATTTCCATGATGAGTATCAATGTCTAAAATCAACGTTTTTTTACCCAATTTTTTAACTGCTATTGCAATGTTGTTAAAATAGCAGAACCCTAAAGTTGGAGCGCCGAGCGCTCTTCCTCTTTTACCAGCGTGGTGCCCTGGTGGACGCATAAGAGAGAAAGCTTTTTCCTTTGCTGCAAGTATTGCTGCCCCAGCTGAAAGCTTAGCATATTCGTAAATATTGTCGTAGGCAGGTGTGTCGGGGTCGTAGAAGTTTCCTCTCTTAATTTTCTCTATGTATTCTTCGGTGTGTACTAGCAGTAGGTCTTCCTCTGCGGCTGGTTTAGGCTCGATAAACTGATACTTGTCTTTTAGATATTCGTAAGCTAATTGGACTCTTCTGGGATTTTCAGGGTGATACGGTGAACCGTATTCCAAACATTTGGGTGAAAACACGATCTTCATAAGCTTCCCTATTACATACCTCTAATTTAAATTTTTCACTAATTAAATGTATGAAACACCTTTTATGAGGGGGGTCAGAGCATCG
>JAUQZC010000132.1 GCA_030587435.1 Candidatus Baldrarchaeota archaeon
AGGAAAACAAAAGGCCAATATGTTCTTTTAGCATCTGCAATATAGCCGCTAGCCAGTCTCAGCCCGTAGCCAACAAACTCACCGAACCCTCCCACAACACCGACTATCAGAGCTGTAGCACCTAAAAACTCCAAGTAAGGGCTAATAATCCCTCTAGCACCCTCATATATAATGTCTCCAAAAAGACTAATAAAGCCAAACAACATGATTGACATATAAGCGATTCTTTTCAGTTCATCAGATTCCTTAGACAACTTTTAACCTCCTGTTAGCCCCGAGTCATATTCGCTTTAGATAAATTATGCATCCTATCTTTCTTAACTGATTTTTATAAAGCAGTTATCAATTTATACACTAGATAAATAAATTAATTTTTCCGTGTCAGAGTAGAAATCCACTCATAATATTCTTTCATCTTTTCTTTAGAAATCGGGTTTACAAGTGTGATCCCAGGGACTTTCTCAAAGTCCTTGTCTATGCTGTAAATTATATCTGCATTGAAGTTGTTAGCAAGAGAAATTAAATATCCATCCCATGATTCAATGTTATATGTAGCAGAATATTCCAACGCGTCAATAACAGTCTCCACTTTAACATCTTCGTAGAAAGCAGGAGTTTTAACTTCAAGAGTTCTCGTAAGACTTCGCTTTGCCATTAACCTAGGAACCCTGAGATATTTCGTAAGAATATAATATCCTCCCAAAAACGTAGAAGTTGGTATAATTGCTTTAATTCCCCAGAGCAATACCTTTTTCAAGAAGTTTAATGCTTCGATCCTAGCTGGATTATCTACATGAGCGATCACAATAATTCCAACGTCCACAATGCCTTTAATCAAGTCCAAGCTTCTTCTTAGCATAGGCATCACTCATCCATTTCGATCGAGGGGTTTCCTCCTTTGAAGAAAACGCTCTGATCTTCATTTTTTTCATTTCTTCATACCACTTTTCAACACTATCCTTAATGTCATTATTAACAATTTCAATAATAATCGTTCTACCTCTTACCCTCAACACTCCCTCACTTTCACCATTTATACCCATAGCCTTACGTACTCTACTCGGAATTACTAGTCTTCCCTGTTTATCGATTTTTATCTTAAATTCCGTTTGTTCCACATATATCACCACATGGAACATAACTACCCATAATATTAAATTTTTCCATCCGCTTCTCGCATGATTTAAAATGTTAAAAGTGACCATTACCTAAACAACCTATCAAAAGTTATTTGCTTTAGAGATTCTGTTTCTTCTTCGTTTTTCATTTCGCCTTCCTTTAATACCACCGGTGAAGTTTAAAATACTACTGACCTTAAAGTTTTGTCGCCGATACATATATATATAGCCTAACAGCGAATAAAATAAGTGAGGGGGTTAGAACGGGTGGTAGACATGCATAGGAAAACACTTGCCGCAGTAATTATAGTGTTTTTAGTGTTGTCACTCATAGGAGTAGGGGCAGCGTATATCTACATTTTCAGAAAAGGAACAATAGTAATCAGGGTTGTAGATCAAAATGATAAACCCTTAGAGGGGGCTATTGTTCAGCTTTCAGCATTAGCTCCGCCATCTATGCCAAACGCTTCAATTCAAATATTAACAGAAAAAACTGACAAGCGGGGAACAGTTATCATAAATTATCGAGATTTCAAGAACATAGTTGATAAATGGTGTGAAGACTTAAAATCCATGGACAAACTAGCGGATTTACCAAGAACATTTAAAGTTGCTGTATTTATTTCAGTAATATATGAAACCGAAAAAGGAATATATTTAGAAGACGGTTACACAGTAACATATTCGCCAACTCTCATGAAAAACGGACATCAATACGTGAAAACAATAAAAATAAACCTTACAGAAGAACCAACAATCGCCAAAACCGAACTAGAAGAACTAGAAGAAACAAATAAAACAAGCTTAAAAGCAAGTAGCTTTACACCAAAGGATTTAGCACCACACTACGAATGGAGAAAAGTTAAAGAATTAGTGTACCCAGCCTCTGGATACGATAAAATACCAATAATCTGGTGCGATGCAAGAAACCACCCATCAATAAGAGGAACAATGTCAATATACATGTATGGAGCAGTTAAGGCTACGGTGGGTGTAAACCTAGGTTTCTGTTACGCAAAGAATCTAAACAAATATAGTTCAGGCGGCGCAACCTTCAAATTTAAACTGGGAGACTTCGTGGTAGCATCGTCACAAGTAGAATTCGGAGATACAGAACATATAGATCCTGGAAAGTTTTCATATATCTATGTTTGGGGGCAAATTGCATGTGAAGAATGGCGACTCTACTATGTTTGGGGTTACGGCTCGGGTACACCTCTCGACCAATGGAAATACTACACTTACTTTAAAAGCCTAAAGGTCCAAAACGGAAAAATCGTTGGTGGTAGTGAGAGAGTTAATGAGCCGCCGCTTCTGCTAACGAAGCTTTACGAATATGTTTCGAATGCAGGTTTTCGCTATGATTTCTACAAATCGTATACAGGTAAAGGTGGAGATCAGACATATAAGGTGTATCTTAGCGATATTAAGAGTGCCTATATTAAGAATAGTGGAGTACCTTATGAGGTAGGTGTTTCCTTGGGAGCTGCTTTTGCTGCTTTAATAGCAGAAGCTATATGCCCAGAACTTGCACTGCCAACATCGATATTATCGGTAATTGCAGGATCATATAATGTGGAGGGAACAGCGTATTTTTGCGCTTGGACAGAGTTCGACGCTGATTCTGGTGATCTTATGTATCTTTCTGTTGGGGTCACAGATTTCCAGTATGAGTATAAGACTTGGTGGATGTGGCGGCCATATAAATACTACTTGCCAGTCTTCGGTTTAAAATTCTAAAAGCCCTCATAAACTAGAATACAGTACTAGTACTATTTACTTTTTATTTTTGGTTCTATTAAGACAAATATCTTTTAAGTAAAGCTTCTGGCATTATGTTTCGGAAACTGAGTAAAATATGTATAAATTTATGGAGTATTTGTATTTTATTTTAAGAATTGTTTTACTAGTTCTTCTGCTCTGTCGTATCTGATTTTTCTTTCTCTTACCATGATTTCTACGATTTTGTCTACGATTTCGGGTGTTGCTCCAGCCATCATTGCAAGGTTGCGAGCGTGAAGTCTCATGTGCCCGTACTGTATTCCTTCGGCTGCTAATGCTCTTAATGCGGCGAGGTTTTGAGCTAGGCCTACTGCTCCCATTATTTCAGCTAGTTCTGTTGCTGTTTTTACTCCTAGGATCTTTAGGGCTATTCTTGCAACTGGATGTACTTTTGTTGCGCCTCCAACTATGCCGACTGCCATGGGCATCTCCAATGTGCCCACGAGATCTCCGTCTTCGTTTTTCTCCCAGGTTGTTAGGGGCATGTATTTTCCGGTTTTTGCCGCGTAGGCATGTGCTCCAGCTTCTATTGCGCGATGATCTTGCCCTGTGGCTAGAGCTACTGCAATGACTCCGTTTAGTATGCCTTTGTTGTGGGTTGCTGCTCTGTACGGGTCTGCTGCTGCGAATGCCCATGCTGAAACTATTCCGTCGACGACTTCTTCTCCGCCGACTGCTTCTTTATCAACGACTGTTCTTGCTCTTACTAGTCTTTTGTCTGCTAGGTTTGAGATTATTCTGAGATATACTCTTCCTCCGGTTATTCTTTCTATGAATGGTGCAACAGCTTCGCACATGGTGTTTACTGCGTTTGCTCCCATTGCGTCTCTAACGTCTACGATTAGGTGGGTTATTACCATTGGGCCTTTTGGTGAGTCTATTACTCTTACTTCTACGTCTTTTGCTCCTCCTCCGAATTTCACTAGGACTGGGTCTTGTTCATTTGCTATTTTAAGTATTTCTTCTTTTTCCTCTAGTATTCTCATTTTCTGCGCGTAAGGGTCTTTAACATCGACTAGTTGGATTTGCCCTATCATTATTGGACCTGTGCTTGATGTGTGGATTCCTCCTTTGCTTCTGGTCATTTTTGCTGCGTTGCTTGCAGCTGCGACTACTGATGGTTCTTCTATGACCATGGGGATAAGGTACTCTTTTCCGTTGATTAGGAAGTTTGTTGCTATTCCAAATGGATATGCCATGGTTCCGATGACGTTTTCAATCATTCTATCTGCGATTTCAAGGTTTAGGTTTCCTTCTTTCTTTAATAGTTCTATTTCTTCTTCAGTTAGGTTTGCGAATTCTGCTACTTTTTTAAGTCTCTCCTCTACTGGTAGTTTGTAGAATCCGGGTATTCGGGAACTTTTTGCCATAATTTAACACCATCTAATTTTAGTTTTTGTTCACAGAATTAAACTATATTTAAATTTGTTTAAGTCAATTAAGTCCATGTTTCGACAAACCTTTATGTTCTAACGTTTATTTAAGCATTCGTTTACATGCGAGTTCCTTCATTTTCCCTTAAACTGGTTTGTTTGACGTTTAAATTGGTAAAATTTTACCTAGATAAAATATTGAAGGTGCAACATGTTTGCAGAGTATACAAGTAACCCTTATAGTTAAAACGGATCGATTTACTGCCAGTTGCAGCTTCAATATATCCTCGTTTCACTCTTAAAATAACCTTATATGTGCTGTAAACGGTTTTTCCCTCTTTTTTCACAATGAAAATTTTAATTAAGACGGCTGTATATAATATTTTACATCATGTATCGCAACATTTTGGGGGAAGAATGTTGCCAGAAGAAGGTAAAATGGTTTTAGGGTTTAAAAAAGATGTAGAAGAGTTAAAAGACGCGATTGGAAGCTTTGAAAACGAGGCTTCAAGGCTCCTATCTTCAACCTTGGTTGAAACCACAAAGTTTCTTGGAGGACTAACAGAGGAAGCAAAAAACAGGGTTGAACAATTTATCGAGAATTTTAGAAGCTCCTCATGGGATATTTCAAAAGAAGTTATAGGGAAAATTGCGGGAATAAACGAGAAAACCAGTCTTATTTTCGAAGAACTGAGCGATAAATTATCGAGAATATTTAGCAAATCACTATCTGAAACCACAGCCGCACTAAAAGAACTTATATCCTCCATCGAATCTGACTCACAATCAACGGTAACAGAAATTAAAACAAAAATGAATGAAACTTTGAACGAAGCCGGAAAAAGCATTGAAGAAGCGTTTAGCAATCTTTACAGCGGAATTTCTTCCCAGATAGCAGAGAAAATCGTTGACTACCAGTCAGCAGCTGCCCAGCTGTCTAAGCGAATTCAGAAAAGCTTAGAAAGCATCGCAGAAACTGGAACATCTACATTTGACACATCACTGGAAAGCATCGAAAAAGCGTTCACAAGCATATTAGACCAGCTAAAAAGCATTGAGGAAGTTATTAAGAAGACTCAAACCGAATTGCTTGAAAAAATCAATGGTTCAAAAACATCGATGACAGAGGAAATCAATAAGGCTCGACACGATGTTGAGGAAGCTATGAATCTTCATGGTTCAAAAGTTGAAAGCGATCTTAAAGCTTTGGAAGAAAGTATAAAAAGTGAGTTAGAAAAGACATCTTCCTCAGTTAGAAGTTCTCTTAGTTCACATTTAGAAAGTGCTTCCAGAGACTTTGAAACGAAGATGACAAGTTTTGCTGCTGATGTTAGAGGTAAGGTTGACAACGTTGCAGCAAAAGTATCATCCTATTTAACATCCTCTAAAGGTGAAGCCAGCGATCTAATTAGATCTAGAGCTGAAGAATATAAGTCCGTAACTTCTGGCGTTTCGGACGATATAAAAGCTGCTTTTGAAAAAGCTGTGAGTACAGCTGACCAGCAAAAAGATGAATTGGTTTCTTCAATAGGCGGAGTTATTAATAGAGGTTTAGGGGAAATCGAAAAAACTTTTGAAACAGTAAAAAGTGAAGTTAAAAACAGAATCTCTCCGCTAAGGGATATTATTGATAGATTCTCGGAAGTTACCGATCTCTTCGTGTTACCAGATAAGAAAATTGTTGAACAATATATGGCAAATATAGCGGGAAGAGCTAAATCCTCTCTTTTCGCCGTTGTACCAGCAGACATGGAAAACGTGTTAAAAT
>JAUQZC010000007.1 GCA_030587435.1 Candidatus Baldrarchaeota archaeon
CATGTAAACTAGCTTGGCCAAAAACAAAATTCAAACCTGGAACAAAAAGATTAACATCAGTAATAGCTACAACTCTCGTAAAATGCAACATCCTTGCGTAACTTTCTGCCAATGATACAAAATATGAAGCATGGTACTGCTTTCTTTCTGGAGAATAAGCCTCACTGGGAACAGGAAGACTTTCTGGATAAATTTCACAGATTGCACCGTAAACTTCCTTCAATGCTTCACAAATATCCCTAAGAATTTTATTTGGAACGTTTCCCACGGGAAGTATCAGTATTTTAAACAACACTTATCCTCCAGTTTCCTCAGATTGATTCTCTGAAGTTTTAATAGCAACGTTTTCTTGTTTCTCAGCTTTTTTAATTTGCTCTTTCAAGAGTTTAACTTTTTCCTCGAATCCCTTATCAGCAAGTAGTTGCGATATCTCGTTAAGAACAAAGTCTACAGTTCTAAGGTTGATTTTTACTTCATCTAGTTTTTCTTTACGTAAGAGGTCTTCGCTTTTGTTTACAACGTTTTTTACGTCATCTATTAACCGGAGAAATACGTATTCAAGAACTTCGGGAAAATCTCTAATTTTTCCCTTTAAATCTAACATTCGCTTGATGATATCTCTAATTTCTTCTTTTAATTTTTCGCTTTCCCGAACTAGGTGTAATGTAATTTTCATGGGACCTATGGTAGTTGAGTACGCTGTTCCAACCATGTCAAAATATTCTAGATCCGCACTAATACTGTATTCTTCCTTCTCCGCATCCTTACTTGGCACATTTAAGGTTATTTTTATTTCCACTTCTCCATTGGCAGGAAGCGTGTCAATAATGGTTTCTCGTTTTCCTTTAACAATTTTTATTTCTTCTGGCACGTTGAAAACGATTTTTACATTTTTAGCTTCACCTTCACCGACATTTTTCAATTTTAGAGCGACATCAAACGGCGTATTAAAAGTTAAATCGAGTGGAACACGAAGAGCAGGAGTGATCTTTGGAAGTCGAATTTCTTTCTTAACCCTACTGACAATGGTTTGCATCGCTTCATCGATTATTTTTACAAACATGTTACCTTTAATAAGTGGAAGCATAGGTTTTAAAACAGAATTTACTAGTCCTTCAACTTCTGAGTATGTTGAAGCATCAGAATCAACAACAACTTTTTGAATTAAGGATGCAATATTCAATATTCTATTAGCTTCAAAGTCCTCAGCGGAAATTTTATCCTTAAAACTTTTAATAATCTTCTTTGCATCGTCAATTCTACCGACAGCAAAATATATCAAACTTGAAATAGCGACACATGTAGCGGCACCTCTAATTTCTTTCCACATTAAGTATTCGTTGGCGGCATTTGCAAGGTCGGAAGCTATATTTAGAACCAGTTGATCTCTTTTTTCCATCATTTTTAATTTTTCATATACTTTCAGGGCCATAAGAGAGTTTTCTGCTGCTTTTCTGAAAGATTTAACACGTCTAGCTTCATTAGCAGCAATGACAAAATTATCAACGGCAAGTTTAAGGTAACGTTCTGCCTCCTTTGTTTTTCCATCTTTTTCGAATATTTTGGCAACTTCAAGATATTTATATGCTGCTTTTGAATAGTTTTGTTTACTCAGATATTCCTCAGCCTCTTCCAACAATTTGTGTACAGAAGCTTCCAATTTCATATTCCCCCGTTATAACTAAAATTTGTAAAAACAAATATTAAAACTCTTTCCACTTCTAGTTCAACATAAACTGTCAAAATTACGGTAAATTTCTAGGAAGTGGCTTCGTAATGAAAAGAAAGCAGAAGAAAGATAAAATTCATAAACTGACATTTCAAGAGATGTTAGTCGAAAAACTCAAAGAACAAGTGTCTAAAAGTGAAAAATGCAAAAAAGCCTTGGAAATCCTATTAAACGATAGAGAAATAAACTATCTACTTGAGGCAGTAAACATAGCAGCTGTAGGAAGACTAAGGTACAACGATCATGGAAAAACTCACAGCATAATTACTAGTCTGAACGCTTTGAAGATCTTAGATCTATTTTATGAAGCTGGCATTGAACCAAACACAATAAAAGAAAAAACTGGCGACATAGACGATGCAAGACTAACAGTACTACTGGCAGCATATCTACACGATGTAGGACATATAGTTCATAGAGAACATCACTACGAGTTTTCTCTATGGATAGCAAAACCAATAGTAGAAAGAATCCTAGAAGAAATATATGGAGAAGACATTGAAAAACGAATTCACGTTTTAGCAAACGTGTTACATGCAATTTACGCACACGACAAAGACGTAACAGCACTAACAGTTGAAGCAGGAATAATAGGAGTGGCAGATGCAACAGACATGGCAAAAGGAAGAGCAAGAATACCCTTCGCGCTTGGAGAAGTTAGCATACACAGCATATCAGCACTTGCCATAGACTATGTAGAAATAAAAAAAGGAAAAGAAAAACCAGTACGAATAGAAGTTCATATGAACAACAGCAGTGGCATATTCCAGATACAAGAACTATTACAGAGAAAGCTCCGGTCATCAAATCTAGATCAATACATCGAAGTAGTGGCAAAAATAAAACCAGAAGAAAGAAGAATATTGAGAGAAGCGGAAATAAGAATTATTTGATGTTATCAAGTAGTCAGGAAAGCCAGAGCTCATCATAAGAAGTACAGTCGGTAGTCCTTTCATCATCCAACTTACAATTCTCACAAACAGCTTATTAACTTAACCCGCAAAACCCTAAATTAAAATGATCGTAAGAAGGAGAATGGGTTCAAAATGAGTAAAGATTTTACAAACCAGTTGTTAGAATTGGCACATTCACTCGGCGCAACTTTAGTTGGTGTTGCAGATTTAAAACTTTTAAGTACGCTTAAAACATATCCTTCAAATTTGATGGAAAATTTTAAGTACGCCATTTCAATAGCGGTTCCGCTACCTAAAAAAGTTTTTGAGTTAATAACGGAGGAAAACCCGGGAGAATTGTATGCACATGCCTATAGAACTGCAAATATGCTGCTTGATCAAATAACTTTCCGTCTTGCTGAAAAAATAACTGAATACGGATATAACGCCCAACCAATACCCGCGTCCATGGTTATCGACGAGAAATTAGCAATGGGACATGTATCACATAAAGCATTTGCAAGAGCTGCAGGCCTAGGCTGGATAGGTAAAAACATACTTTTAATAACGCCCGAATACGGTCCTCGAGTGCGTCTTGCAACGGTACTAACAGATATGCCTTTAAAACCTGGAAAACCCCTTGAAAACAGATGCGGAAAATGTACCAAGTGTATAGATGCATGCCCTGTAAGAGCGCTTAAACCATCAAACTTTAAGGATTACCCTGTAGATCGAAATGAAGTATTTGACGTTGAAAAATGTTATAGTAGACTGAAAGAACTCAGTAAACTACCAAATATTGGAGAACAGATCTGCGGCATATGCATTAAAGTTTGCCCCGTGGGTAAATAAAGTAGCATAAATCCAATTTGTAAAGGTAGATTCTATGTTTTCTTCATGTTTTCTTTTTGTGCTTCAGGAATCACCCATTCTAAAGCATATTCCCTACTTCCCAAACCAAGTTTCTCTGCAACTTCCAACTGTAAAGCAGCAGAATTATGACCGAAAATCTTAGAAAACTTATCAACTCCCGGTTTCATGGCGTCTTTCTCTTCAGCAGCACTTCCAGGAATACCTGAAGCTTGGTTTACAAGATCGTACGAAGCTTTATCTACAGCAACTGGATCAAAAGAAGCCAAAATTCCCTGATCAGGCACTATAATCTGATCACTAAAAGGAGCACAGTCACAGTACGGTGTAACATCAATTACAAAGTTAATATAAGCAAAATTATCCTTACCGAGATAACTTATAACTCCGAAAGCATTATCAACAAATCTAATAGTACCTTCTTCACTACTTGTCCACTTAGGCCTAAGAACCCTAGGTTCACATATGAGTCTAGAATAACAAAAACCACAGAAAATACACTTCTCAAAATCTATAACAGGCTTACCATTAACCATCGTAACCGCCTTTACTGGGCAAACCTCTGCGCATCGAGCACAACCAGTACACTTAACGTCCTCACTTTCTTCAAGCTTTATTTTGCCATCTATATGAATCAAACCCTTACTAGGCTTAGCAACAAGTCCAACACCTAAGTTTTTCAACGCGCCGCCGAAACCAGCCATGTCATGCCCCTTAAAATGGCTGGCAACGATCATAAAATCTATTCCCCTGAGACCATTAGGTAAATACACTTTTGACAACCTAATACCCTTAATTTTAAAGGTAAAAAAGTCAAGACCCCACTGTCCATCCAAAATAAGAATATTAGCACCCAAAGACTGAGGAGTAAATCCGTTTCTCGCAGCAACATCCAAATATCCTGTGGCAGTAGCTCTTATACCCCAAACACCGCCGCCATAACCGTGCCCACAAGTTTCAACAACAACAGGCCTACCACCAAGTTCCTTAACTTTATCGACAATTGCCCTAATGTACATCGGTCTAAGATGCCTAGTAGTCCCTAGACTTCCAAAATGTGTCTTTATTCCAACAACATCTCCCTTATCAATCTTCTTCTCTAACTCTAACTTATTCATTAAAAGTTCCAGTTTATCAAGTAAATTATAGCCAAAACCACTTCTAATATCAGCAAAAAATACTCTTGACATGTCAAACTCCCCAATACTCCATATATATAACTACAAATGATCTTTCGCGACTTGTATGTGCACATTAAGTAACAGACTTGTTTCTATAAACCTTATGATTTACGTAATTAACAGGTCCGATACACGGTCTTTAGATTAATCCTGCTTCCCTGGCAAACTCTCCGTAACCCATTTTCATAAGTTCCTTGGTACTTCTATGAAGAATAACATCAATATACTCTTCGTCCGTTGGCTCGTTGAAAAAGTTTCCAAATAACTCTGCATATTCACTTCTCTCTTTGCATTCAACAAGTTTTTCAGCTGCAGGTTCAGAAATAATTATGGTCACATCTGGATTATCTGCAACTCCTTTAGAAATTTTAATCTTGGGTCTTTCTCCACTTTCAAGTACAGTCACATAAAATTTCAACTTGGGTTCTTGGGTTTTCCAATCAACAATTTCGTAATTAAACTTACAACCTACTCTTAATCCCTTAAATATTTCAACATGCTCATTTAAATAGTCCATAAGTTTCATACCAGGGGTTACTTCCACCACTTCTACAACTTTAGGCGCAACTTCCACAACTTCGCCAACATAAGTTTCAGCTAGCAGCTCTGCCACATCTAAAACCCTTATTCCATTATTAGCTGCTTGTTTTAAATTCAATTTACAGAATGGGCAGGCAGACAAAAGTATCTTTGCACCAGTCTCTAAAGCTTCACTTATCCTGTCCTTAGCCACTTTTAATGCGAGATCTGGAAAAGTACTTTTAACACCACCCCCAGCACCGCAACAGTGGGCAAAATTCTTTATAGTTTCCATTTCAACAAGCGTTAGACCATTAACCAAACGTATAATATTTCTAGGTGCTTCATACACATTTAGATGTCTACCTAAGTGACAGGGATCATGATAGGTAACCACTTCACTTTCCCTTGCTTCAAATGCAACGTTTTTATCCTTTAGGTAGTTGTCCAAGAATTCAACTAAATGAAGGGTCTCAAAACCTAATTCTCTACCAAGAATTTCAGGATAATCTTTCTTAAAGGTTCTATAACAACCAGGACAGGTGAAGATAACGGTCTTTACACCCATTTCATTAAACCTCTTAACAAGCCTCTCGGCTTGACTTCTAGCTTCATCAACGTAACCATATCTCAACAATATTGATCCGCAACACGTCTCATCTCTTAGCACTGTAAATTCTACTCCAAGCTGCTTCAATAACTTCACAGCAGCTAAAGCTATTTCCTTGGTTCTATAGGATGAAGTACACCCAATAAAATATGCAATTTCAGCTTTTTCAGGTATATTTGAAAGTTCATTTCCAAGAAAGCTCAATCTTTCTTCTTTAGGTTCTCCATAAGGATTGTCTAACTTCTTAATGTTTTCTAAAATTGAAAGATGTTTTTCTATTCTAAATCCCTGGGAAACCAGGTCACGTCTTAAAGCTTCCATTATAGATGGTGTATCAATTCCACCTTCAACCGCTAAACATGTTTCTCTACAAGCTCCACATGTAGTACATGTATAAGCCCACTCCAAAATCTCATCATTTACCTCTAATTTACCGTTCAAAAGATTTTTGATAATAATTATCCTGCCACGAGCATCATATGCCTCATAGCCAAGTACATTCTTAACTGCACAAGGATGTGAAAGTGGAGACTTAGAAGTGGCAATTTTAACCGCTAAGCTACAGTCACCACATTTTCCACAAAGATACAGAAATTCCTCAAACTTCTTAACATTAGAAAACTCTACCTTCGCCATTTTACATCCCTCTATAACCCAAATACTAATGGATGAAGAATATTGTTCGGATCCAACGTTCTCTTTATCTTCTTCAAAAGATCAAAGAACCCGTAATGAACGCGGGGCAAAACATATTCTTCCCAGAGGAGACCAGCCCAATACGGTACACCACCAGTTTCAATGATCACCTTACGAAGATCAGACCACGTTTTCTCCAAAATACGTTTTTTCTCCGGGTTCTTTAGAAAGAGTGTTATCCAACCAGTGCAATGACACCTATCAATACCGAGGGCACTTGCAACCCAAGTTATCTCTGGATCCTTGTCAACTCCATATTTTTTGAAAGTTTCATGAGCTTTCCTAACTAGTTCAGGAAACATTGTAATAGGCCTTAAATGACATGTATTGTACCAGTATCCCTCTTCAAACAATGGTTGGACTACGTTAAACATTTCACCCCAATGAAGCCTGGAGAAGAAAGTTCCAATAAAGAATCCACCGCATTCCCGAACAATTCTCTCTACAAGTTTCTTCTTCGCCTCAGCAATTTCCTCACTAGCCTCTTCTATAATAACAGCAAGAACAGACTCAACTTCTGAATATTTCTCTGCCAATTGGGGAGCATAGCTCGAAACAGTGTGCCTATCAGCCATTAAAACAAGTTCCTCAGCAAGCTTCCTCTTTTGAATCTCGTACATAGCCTTAGAAGCCGCCTCAACACTATTAAAACCAAAGTCGCCAAAAACTCTACCTTCGGGAAGTGGATAAATCTTAAGAGTTGCTTCGGTTTTTACGCCTAAAATCCCGTGATCACCTATGAAAAGACCTGTAAGATCATTAAATGTGGCGTATCTAGCAAATTTTTTAGCTAAAGGATTCCATCCACTTCCAGTCCTCAAAATTTCACCAGTTGGCAAGACAACTTCCAAACTGACTACACTATCACCGCTACTACCCCATTTAGCACTACCACAACCCACACTATTAGAAGATAGAGATCCACCAACCGTACCAGCGTTTCCTCCAAAAGGCCCTCTAAACCCTACTTTATAACCCAATTTACTCAATTTATAAATTAGCTCAGCCCATCTTAAACCAGCTTGGACAGTAACAGTTTGAGAATCTTCATCAACTTCAACAATGTTATCCATCCGTGTGAGATCTAAAACAATAGCATTAGGCACACGAGGTAAACAGGCGCCACAAATACCACTTCGGCCGCCGGCAGGAACCACAGGTACCAAATATTCATTAGCCAACCTCAATATTTGGGAAACTTCTAAAGTCTCCGCTGGACGAACAATTAAACCGGGTATCCTGGCATGAAAAGGCGAAGCATCCTCACTATAACTTAACCTCACTATTTTACTTAAACTAACATTTTCAGATCCGACAATACTTTCTATTTCTTCAACAATAGGTTCTATTATGCCTTCACTCATTTTAAACACCCACTTAAGCTATGTGAACATATTTTTTGTTAGTAAGATGTAAAACCATATATTCAGCTCCACCTATTCCTGAATCTTTAATTCCGCCAAACATCATACTTATATCAAAATACTGTGGATCCTCATTAATTATTACAGAACTAACCTCTAATCGCTTAGCTACCTCCATGGCAACATTCATATCACCGGAGTAAACACCTGCCCTTAACCCATACTTACAATCATTAGCAAGTCTAATAGCTTCCTCGACGGTTGAAAACTCAACAATACTCCTTACAGGTCCAAAAGCCTCCTCACGCCACAAAAAAGGCTTATCTTCCTCCTTTTTGCCCAAAATAAGACTCTTATCAAATTTTATAAGGGTTGGGGTAAAGAAGGGATCTTCTCTTTTACCTTCAATTATTTTTTCTCCCCCACGTTTTTCAGCATCCTTAACCATAAAATCAATTATATTGAGCGCGGTTGGAGAACCAATCGGACCTATATCAGTCTTATCATCAAGAGGGTTACCAACTACCAATTTACTAACTTCGTCTTTAAGAACCTCAATAAATTCTTTCGAAACATCTTCGTGAACAATAATCCTCTTAAACGAAATACACTGCTGTCCAGCGTTAGTAAATGCGCCTCTAACAATCTTTTTCGCAACATCCTCGACATCTACATCAGACATAACAATTCCCGCATCGTTACCAGCCATCTCTAAAACAATCTTCTTCAACTTCCCTTGAATGAAGGTAGCACCGTAGAAGCTAGTCTTTGTGGATTCCAAATACTTACCAAACTGTATAAGCAAATCTTTACCGGTAGTAGTACTACCGTACAGAACAACAGCATCAATAAGAGGATTTGAAATAAATTCTTTCGCAGCTGTTACTCCATCTAAAATACCGATCTCAACTGGTATAGAATCATCCACTTCCTTGATGAGTTCTCTAAGTTTAAGAGCAATCAAGGGAGTTTTTGTTGAAGGTTTAAGAATCACGCTGTTTCCAGATATTAAGGATGTGCCCATCACGTAGCTTGTAAGAAAAAGAGGGGCATTCCTAGGAGTTATACCTCCAACAACACCTACAGGTTCATAAATAACTTTACCTCTACCCTTAAAACTTTCAATGTCTTTTTCACGAATTAAATCAGCATAGTAATCAATAACCAACATAGCTTGCGTAACTGTTCTTAACACAATTCTCCCATACTTTAGTGGAATACCACCTTCCCTAGCTAAAATTTCTAAAATTTCTCTGCTTCTCCTACGTACTAATCTCCCAAGAGTTCTAAAAAACTCTATACGTTCCTCAAAACTTTTATTTGAAATATTTTTTTGTTCATCGCAGACCCTTCTAATTTTTTTCCGTAAATCCTCTATAGAATCAATATCTAGTTCAGCAATAACTTCGCCAGTACATTTATCAGTAACTTTCAACTTATTCCTTTCAAACGTCAAAGCTACCCCTCACATGGACTACTTTCTGTTGTTTCAACTGATTCAACTAGATTTAAACACTCATCTTATATATTTTAGCATTTAAATTTTGCACCTATATTCTACTTAAAGACGAACAACAACATCTGCATTGAGGTTGATTACATATAAATGTCTCTTACGCTGAAATTTTCGACTAAACTAATTTAACGATGTTAAGCGTTTCCAAGTAAATATTAAAACTTTTTATTTAAAAACGGTTTAGTACGATTTTTTAACAACCACCAGAATTTATATGAAGTTTTATAAACGACATATTATTCTTAGCATTAATTCAATACGATTTGTTTTAGAAATTTTATTTTTCTAAAGGTTTTTTTGTCTTTATTTTTCAATAAATTTAATTTGCGGAAAGCTTATATGAATATGGGAAGGGTTAAAGGTGACTAATCGAAAAGGAAAGATCGACTTTCTTCAAGGAAATGATGCAATCGTAGAAGGAGCAATTTTAGCTGGATGTAGATTTTTTGCCGGTTACCCCATAACTCCCTCATCGGAAATAATGGAGAGCATGGCTGCAAGGCTACCACTAATAGGCGGAGTATTCGTACAGATGGAAGACGAGCTAGGCAGTATTGCAGCTGCAATTGGAGCTTCTCTCACAGGAGTAAAAGCAATGACCGCAACATCTGGACCGGGATTCAGCCTAATGCAAGAAAACATTGGACTAGCAATAATGTGCGAAGTACCAGTTGTAATAGTTGATGTAATGAGGGGAGGTCCTTCCACAGGACTACCTACAAAGGCATCACAAGCAGATATCATGCAAGCAAGATGGGGACATCATGGGGATGGAGAAATAATAGCTTTAGCACCGTGGTCTGTTCAAGAATGTTTAGATCTGACAATAAAAGCATTTAACCTCGCTGAAGAATATCGAACACCAGTAATTGTATTGAGTGACGCCGTACTTGCGCATCTAAGAGAAGTTGTTAGGGTGCCCGATCCAGAAGAAATTGTAATAGTTGAAAGGAAACGCCCAGAAGTGCCGCCAGAAGAATTTCTACCATTTAAAGCCGATGAAAGCCTAGTTCCACCAATGGCCACTCTAGGCAAAGGATACAAAATACATTACACGGGTTTAAGTCACGACGAACGTGGATACCCAACAGACGATCCAGAAAACTACAAAAAACTAATTGAAAGAATAACCGCTAAAATCAGAAATAATGTGGAAAAAATAGCATCTTGGGATATGAAATATATAGAAGACGCTGAGATGATACTTATTTCTTATGGAAGCTCCGCAAGAGCAGTACTACAAGCATGTATTAACGCTAGAAA
>JAUQZC010000127.1 GCA_030587435.1 Candidatus Baldrarchaeota archaeon
GTTTAAGAAGCATGGCGATTTGAGGTTTCAAGTTACACCCATGGGTACCGGTGTGGAAGGTGATGATCTAGCTGAAATCTTGAAAGTTATCTTAGAGGCTCATGAAGCTGTGTTTAAAGCAGGCGCTCAAAGAGTAGTAACTACGATTAAAATAGATGATAGAAGAGACAAAAAAGAAACCATGGAATACAAAGTTAAAGCTGTCAAAGAAAAAATGTAAAACCCTTAATGCCTGTATATATCAGTTATCCATGTAATTAATTCAATAAATTCATTTATGTCTCATTACCGCCATTATTAGCAAACAATCATTAAAGATCGTAAGGCCTAGTGAATGGGTAATATTTATTTTTTGTGTGTAATATCCTTCATTTGTGGGATTTAATATGAGTATTTCAAAGGTGGATTCACGGTATAGAATTACTATTCCAGAGGATATCAGAAAAATTGTGAAAGTAAAGAAGGGACAAAAAGTTATGCTTATCCCACGTGGAGATTCAATAACTCTAATATTATTGAGAGAGAATCTAAGTGAAGCGTTGGATGAATTTTTAGGAGATATAAAGTTAACAAGAGATGTTAAGAAGAAGGCAGAAAAATACGTGCTAGAGCAGGCTAAAGAGCGTGAACAGTGATGTTTCTTGTTGAGACCGAATTTCTTCTGGGATTAAGGCCTAGTGATAAGTGGAATAATTTGGTTAAGGAAATTATTTCGCTTAGTAAAATGAAAAATGTCCCTATTAACTATACTCTTTCCAGTTTGCTCGAAATAAGATCCATACTTTATTCTCACGGGAAAAAAGCTGGGTTTGTACACCGTGCAATTGCTCATCTTAAGGCTAAACTTGATGAAGAAGGTATTGTGGAAGTTCCGCTAACTTCTGATGACATAATACTGGCAGATAAGTTAAGAGAAGAAACTGAGGCAACATATTTTGATGTTTTACATGCTGCTGTTGCCTTAAGAACAAGTTTAACTTTAATATCCAATGACCCCGTTTTTCGAAGCTTAGGAGTCAAATGCTTAACGATGAAGGAAGTAATAGAGCATTTAAGATAGGTAAGAACAACGATGAGAATTTTCTAAGTTACAATGTTTTGCTGGTTAGTGCTATTTCTTGTAGAATGGTTCTCTCAGGTTCACGGCTTTTATAAAAAGTTCCTCTAATTTTTTGTTATTTGCATTGTTTCTCATTGGTGTTAGAATGTCTACTAGATTGTCATTTCTCATTAAGCATGGTTTTAATTTTCCATCGCTTGTTACGCGTATTCTTGTGCAGTTTGCGCAGAAAACTGTGTTGTGGAAAGGTTTTACTATTTCAACTTCAGCTCCGTTCGGAAGAAGATACTTCTTTCTTGCATGAAGTTTACGTGTAATTATTTTAATTGCTCTTTTTCTTAACTCTTCCTCTATAGAATCCAACTTCATGTGATGTTTTTGAAAAGATAGATTTGGTGTATTTAGAGGTATGAATTCAATAAGTTGCAGTATTGTGTTTGTTTTTGCTGAAAAATCTATCATGTCCCAGATTTCTGTGTCATTTATGCCTTTTAGCACAACCATGTTTATTTTTACGGGGTTAAGACCTGTTTCAACTGCTTTTATAATTCCTTCTATTACCTGTTTAGAGTAGTTGTGTCCAGTTATTTTTTGATATTTTTGTGGGTCTAGTGTGTCTAGACTAACATTTACTCTTTTTAATCCAGCTTTTCTTAGTTTTTCTGCATATTTTGCCAGTAATACTCCATTTGTTGTTAGTGATATGTCTCTGATTTCTTTAATGCTTGATATTTTTTCTACTATTTCTGTTACGTCTTTTCTTACGAGGGGTTCACCGCCGGTTATTTTTACTCGTTTTATACCTAGTTTTGCAGCTATTTCAACTATTTTCTTTATTTCGTCTGGTGTCATTTCTTTTGCTGTTTTTTCATTTTCTCCTTCTCTGTGACAATAGAAGCAGTTTAGATTGCATTTTTGGGTGATAGAGATTCTGATATCATTTACTGGTCTTCCATAAGGATCAATTAACATTATGAATCCCCATGCATATCGACACTTAACAATCCGCGATCAATGTTTAAAAATTTACGCTTTATTTGAGGAACTCCAATGTTATGTTGAGTGGCACGCATTCTTTGATCGTGTTTGAAATTATGCAATATTTTTTGGTGAAATTAAAGCACTCCTCAATGTCAAATTCGGCGTCCTCTGGCGCTGCTACTTTAAGTTTAACATCTATTTTTGTAAACTTGTAGTAGCCACCTTCCATCCTTTTAATATTACCGTTAACGTCTACATTGATCTTGTGATACTCTACCTTGTATTTCTTGGCGAAGTATAGAAAAGTTGTGAGTACACAGGATGCAACTGATGCTATGAAGAGTTCCTCCGGCCCTAGAATTTCTTCCCCTCCAAATTCCTTAATTATTCCAATTTCTATTGGCTTAAAGTTTTTTATGCGTATTTCTCCTCTTGTTCCTTGAGTCCAATGAACTTCAGCTTTAAAAGAAATTTTTTCCACGATAAATCACCTCAAATTAAGTTTAAATGAAATTTAGTAAAGTTAACTTGGGATTTTAATATTTTAAGTTTGTGGGTTTGTAGAAGGACCTAAATGTTGAATTTTAGAAATAATTATATGTTTTCGCTCTAAGCTTTTTATTGATCTTAGTTGTAAATGTGGTATGTGGAATGAGAGGAAGCGAGATTGAGGAGAGATTAAAGAGGAAAACTCTTAGAGTTTATTATTATATGCTTTTAGCTGGTAGAGCTGTTGGTATTAGAAAGGTGCAGAGAAAACTTGGATTTTCCTCTCCAAGCGTTGCCGCTTATCATTTAGACAAACGTGTGGAGTTAGGATTAGCTAAGAAAAGTAGTGAAGGATATGTTTTGGAGGAAAATGTTCATGTCGGTGTCTTAAAATATTTTGTTTTTATAGGCGGATATGTATTTCCTCGATATCTTTTCTATGCTATTTTCTTTACAACAAGTCTTATAACATATCTTTTGGTTTATCCTTTAACTCTCTCTACGCATAATATTGCTGCTATATTGTTTGGTTCCTTAGCCTCCCTTACTTGTTGGCTTGAAACCTATAGATGTTGGCGTCAAAAACCATTTTAATCATGTGTCTAAAAATTAGAACACACGTACTAAAAAATAGAATTAAATTACTCCAACGTTAAGTGTCCATGTAAATTTGAGGTGTATAGCGTGAAAAAAATCTTTGTCTACATGGCTATGGGAATAACATTAGGCGTATTAGTAGCTTTTATACCTTTAACGTTGTATACCACTTTAATAGCTCCCGCTAAGGAATCACAATATCATGGTTATGAACTTCCTGTAGCTAGAACATTAGAAGAAGCAGACGTCGAGAAAATGCAAGTTTTACCGTTATTCGCACTTATGTTAAGTGAGGTCTGCATACTGATTTTACCAGCCTTGATTATCACCTTTATAGTTTATCAGATCTTCATAAAAAGAAAAAAGACATATAAATTACACATTTAACAAATAAAATGCTTAAATAGCAGTTTAGTTAATAGATTTGTCCTTTTAATTCACTGTTGTTTTGTTAGTAACTTTGACGTAGTTTTCTGCAATGCTTAGTCACTGCCATCTTATAAAACAGAAACTAACTCCATGTTAAAAATTATGTTTGGATTAGCAGTTTTCCATTTCTTAATTCATATATTTTATCGAAGTTTCTTGTGATACTTAAGTCGTGTGTTGCAACTATGATTGTCGTATTTCTTTCCTTACGTAGTTTTTGAAGTAATTCTATAATATTCATTTTATTTTCATAGTCTAGTTGCGCAGTGGGTTCATCTGCCAGTATAATTGAAGGATTGTTTGCAAATGCTCTAGCAATAGCAACTCTTTGGGCTTCTCCCATGCTTAACTCATGTATCTTACTGTTGATTTTATCGTCAAGTTTAACTGCTTTAAGTAGCTCTATTGCTCTTTTTCTCTGCTCCTTTGAAGATACGCCTGCTAGCGCCATGGGTAGTTCAACGTTTTCAAGGGCTGTTAAACTAGATATTAGGTTGAAGTTTTGGAAAATGAAGCCTATTTTGTGGAGCCTTATTTTACGTTTTTCTTTGTCGCTAAGGGTTGTTGTGCCTTTTCCGTTTAAGTAGAGTTCTCCTGAAGTTGGATTATCTAATAAGCCTAATATGTTAAGTAAAGTTGTTTTACCAGAGCCAGATGGGCCGACTATTGCTACGAGTTCTCCTTCCTCAACTCGTAAATTAACTTCTTTTAGCACTTTTATGGTGGATTGATTAGATTCATAGTATTTTTTTATTTTTATGGCTTCTATTATCATATTTCATCCCTTAGAATATTAACTGCTCCTTTTCTTAGCATTCCGACAGCAAGAATTAATCCAAGTAAAATTCCCATTGTTAGTAGAATAGCGAAGACATTAATTAATGTGGGTAAGTTTATAACTACCCAGATATGTTCAAGCAGAATATTTGGCGTTATTTTACCAAGCCATCGTAGCATTATGAAACTTGATAGAAGACCTAGTACTGTGCCTATTGCTCCTCCGATTAGGCAGAGAAAAACTACTTCAAAAATTATTATGAGTATTAGTTGATGTTTTGTTGCTCCAATGCAATCTATTATTGCTATTTCTCGTCTTCTTTCATAAACGTTGATGAGTGAGAGTACAATTATGAAAAAGCTTCCTATAATAAAGGAAAGTATTTCTATGGCAGTGCTCCATTTTCTAAAATCGTTTAGTAAAGGTTCTATAAGCTGATTTCTCTCTTCCGTTGTTAAAGCGTCAACATTTAGGATTTCCTCTTCAATTCTTTCCGCCAACTCTTCCTCCGATACCCTCTCCATAGGTTCCACAATAAACATATGAACAATTCCATGGTAGCCATATACTTCTTGAGCAACTTTTAGAGGCATAATAATCATGTAACTTAAAACGGAGGAAAGACTAGGACTTAATATACCAACAACAGTGAAATTTACTCCACGTATAACTATTTTTGAACCTACGGTCAAGTTGTTCCAGTCGGCTAAGTATCTTCCGATCACAACTTCCTTGGAATTGTTTTTTGGCCATCTTCCACCTTTACCAGGTTCCAATGGGCCAGTTAGAACACTCCATTTACCGCAGGGAATTCCAACCGTTATGTTTGTAGGTAAGAATCTTTTTTCAGGAGATATGCTGTAAACAAATATTGCGGGTACGACCGTTTTTACCCCTTCGATCTCTTCTATTTGTTCACCGATTTTCTCTAGTAGTGCACTTCCTATAGGGGCTATTTGAATAAAATAGCTGTTTTTCGAAACAACGACGATCTCCCCTTTATAAAAAAGATTTGAACTCTCAATGAAATACATAGTGAAGTTTACTGTTGAACTAATTGAGATAATGAGCATTATGCAAAGAGAAAAGCCTGTTATGCAAAGACCTGTTCTAACCTTTTTTCTAAAAATATTTTTGATGCACATCGTAAAAATATGCATCTTACAATTCAACTCCACTATAATGATATAACTTAACTTTATCTAAATAGTTCATGTCAATACTCAAAATAAAAGAAAAAATAAAATTTTATTTTTTCTTTCTGAGTAATATTGATGCAGCAACTATTATGAGCAGAAGAACAACGACTCCACCGATTATTGCGAAGAGATATCTCTCTACTGGTGTTGTAAAATCTACGTAAATTATAACCTCGCTGAAATGCACCGTAACCATTATTATGTATTCCGTTTCTGTTTCAAATATTTCTGCATCGGGAGCTGGTTTTCCATTAATGTAAACCGTGAGTTGAGCACCTGATGGCACAATGTCCTTTGGAATTGTTATGTTCACGGTAGCTATTGTTCCAGAGGGTCCACTAACCACGAATTTTAATCCTTTGGTTGTTCCCAGCATAGTATAACCTGTTTCATAACTTACATTGGTCACTGTGACTCCTGAAACATTTGCTACTACCTCGATTTCAGTTTCCTGACCTGCAACTACGATTGGAAAGACTACTTGTCGAGATTCGAATAATATTTCTCCGAGTTCAGCCATAACGAAGTCTTTTTTTGTCACGTTCCATATTGCGTATCGATCTGTTTGCTCCATGGGTTCTGGTACGTCTTCTGGTATATGTAGGTACACTTGATGCGTTTCATTTTCTCCACCGACTATTTTAAGTGTCGCCGTTCCTGCATATTCTGTATCATTTAGAGCTTCGAAGAGTAATGGAAATCTGAAGAATGTCGCATTACCTACTGCTTCAGTTTTTATTCTATTTATAATGATTTCCCCGGTAAGGCCAGTTGATGTTGATTGATGCATTTCAAGCTTTATGTGCTCAGGTTTAATGTCCGTCTTATCTAAGAATTGATACCACACTTCTTCAGTAGCAGTTGGATCCATTTCAGCAATAAAGTCAAGCCATGCGTTCTTTGCTTCAGCAAGCGCGTCATCCACGTTTCCACCGATTTCAAAGTCACATTCTGCACTAAATCGTCCATTAGCATAACTGATTTGGAAAGAGAATTCTCTGATCTCTATTGCACTCACTGCTTCAAACAGCTCACTCTCGAATTCAATAATGTCTTCAAATGGTGGTTCCTCTTCTGGAGGAACAAATTTTATTAACAATTCGCTTAAGTCGGTGAATGCTTCCGTTGCATTGCCTTCAAAGATTAGCGACAAATCTAGGAATGTAAGTGCAAAGAATTCGGCGTTAGTAAAGGTAAACTCTCCGTCAGCTGTAAGGGTCCATCTATCTGCAGAGTCGGTAAGCAAAATACTTAACGTAGCTTCTGAGGGTGCTCCATTATCGAATTTAGCGAAAACTTCGAACTGAAGTTTTGCATTACCTTGGCCTTCCCATAGTCCATTTATTGTTATGTTTTGCATGACATTGCTGGCATTAAAGAAAGCAGTTACGTTCGTAAGCCCACTAAATTCACCTAGAACAAAGTCTGCCTCAGTTGTTACATTAACGCAGACAAAAACCTTACCGTCTGTAGTGGAACTTTCCACAATATTAACTGTGCAGTTTTCAACCATGGTATTTAACATGTCTGTTAAGTTTCCTATGAGTTCTAAAAATATGTTTGGCGGCATTACAAACTCTTCATATGGGAATTGTTGTGGAGCACCAGTTGTTTCATTCATAATTAAGGGTAGAAGTGCATCTTCTAGCCTAACTCTGAATGCTTTTTCAGTTTCGCTTACATTAAGCCAGAAGTATGCTGCGATGGGTATGCCTCCGAGGAAATGTACTGCTCCTTCACTTACGAGTTTATTATCCACGTATGTTCCGTTTATGCTTAGGCTACTTATGTCGGCGAATGGTCCAAGTTCTTCTTCAGGTGGGATTATCGTTGCTTCCGCTGATCCACTGTATGTTTCATTTTTCTTAAGTAGTTCGAAAAGCATGTCTACTGTCGCGTTATCTGGTGCTGGTGTTTCCTCGTGAAACATCTGAAGCTCGATTGTTTGGTCAGGGTATACGATTAGTGTCATGTTGTCAACTTGCTGTCGTTCCTCTTCTTCAGGTTTCAGATTTACTGATGTTTGTGTGGTGATCGTTGCAGTATATGCTGCGCCAATCATTGATATCAGAAATAACATAATAAATAGCGTAGATATGTATTTTCTCATTCTTGACAGCTCTCCACATATCACCATTTTTATAATATGCACCACAACTTGTATAAAAATTTATATATAAAAGTTGCTATCGACCTTATTTACATTACATAATATTTTACTGTCTCAAAATGTTATTCGCATTAAAAACATGGAGAGAACTTGATTTTCGCAACTTAATATTTATTTTTTGTTCATGTCACTATACATCTTGTCGACTTCGTAGTAAAAAAATACAACAGAACTCCAATTATCTGCGTGTACGTTTTGCGTTAAAAGAACTTCTGCCTTTGGTTAAGTTTATAAATTCATGAAAATTATTTAATTCTCCAATATTCCGCTTAGGTGGTTACATGAAAAGGAATATTGTCATTCTTAGTTTGATAGCTTTCGTTGTTAATTTGGGTTTTGGAGCAATAATGCCTATAATGCCATTTCTACTCCTTAGTTTGGAAGGCGTCATAACCGAGATTCCAGAAAAGTTGGAGAGTATTAAGGGCGCTGAGATGTATGCTTTTCAGTTCGGCTTAATGACCTCTTCTTTCATGCTTACAAGAGCTTTTTTAGCCACATATTTTGGAAAACTAAGCGATAAAATTGGTAGAAAACCCCTTATAATAGCTGGCTTAATACTTTACACCCTTCTCTCATATATTTATACTCTCGCGCAAAACTGGGTGCATCTCGTTTTAACTAGAGCTGTTCAAGGTGTTGCCTCCGCTATGGTTTGGCCTGTTGCAGAAGCCCTCTTAGTAGATACTGTGAGACTTGAGGAGCGAGGAAAATACATGGGATGGTACATGACCCTCTCAAATTTAGGTTTTATTATTGGCCCCTCTATAGGAGCTTATCTATATAAATTGGGTGTCTATGTTTTTAATTTAGGCGTTCCTGAATGCTTTATATTTCCTTTTTATCTTTTAACGGCACTGGCTGGAATTACATCAATTGCAGCTTTTGCTGCACAGGAAATAATAACAAGGAAATCCACAGTTGTGGGTGTAGAATCGGAACATACGGATGAAGTTCTTAAGATTCCTAAGAAAATTAGAAGATCTTTGCATACTATTTATTTCATGGGATTTGCTAATGGCATTGCAATGGGGCTTGTTTTTCCAATAATGACTCTTTTCATTATGCAGTATGTTACTACTGATCCTGCTGCTCAAGGAATTATTAGTACAATTTCGGGTTTTGTCGGGTTTCTTGTTAATTATCCCGCCGGATTTATTTCGGATAAAAAGGGTAGAAAACCTGTTGTAATTACTGGTCAACTAATTTCTAGAACATCCACTTTGTTACTGCCCTTCTCTAAGAAAGTTAGCGACCTTATAATTATTAGTTCCGTTAGAAGTGCTGCATTTAATGCTTCATCCCCTGCTATGAGGGCTTTACAAGCAGATTTAGCACCGAAACAGATTAGAGGAAAAGTCTTCGGTGTTATGCAGTCATTTTTCAATTTTGGCGCAGTTATAGGTCCGTTACTTGGATCAAAAATTTATGAAATATCTTTTGGATGGAATATTCATCTTTTTGGATTAGTGTTGCCTGGAGTTTCTATATCTTTTTGGATAAGCGCATTTATAGGGTTTGTGACTCTTGCAATGTTCATTTTATTCGTTGAAGAACCAAAAAAGACCGCCGAAAGCTAACCGATGCAAGTGTAAAATATTAAAACACCTAAGTTCCCAAGTTATATTAGTTGATAATTTGCACAAACTGATAAATTATTAACAACCTATGATGAAGAAGGGAGTAATTTCTTCTCGGAGGGTTACAAATGGAAAAGAACATGGAATTTTACTTTTTGGTGGGCATCGTTGCTCTTGCAGCCGCTGTAATAATATATCTCACTATGGTCGTCCTAAAGATTGGAAAAATATACT